>NZ_DAWDDM010000015.1:0-14434 GCF_052354645.1 Catenibacterium sp. | reverse complement strand
CTCTTGTATAAATTATATCAACTCTTTATGAACTATAGCAGAACTTCTCTCTTTTTCTTTTTGTAATATAAAGAATAATATAAGCTGAAACAAATCCGCCAATCATGCCACTTACATGACCGGATAAAGATATTGTCGGTACAATAAAAGAAATAAACAACATCAGTAAGACATTCATTCCTAGGTTTCTTGCAATATCGCGAAGCTGTGTAGGATAGAACAAATAAAGCGCACCGATAGCACCAATGATTCCAAAGATTACACCACTCACACCACCACTTACTGTATGGGCTCCAATGCCCAATAATAAATAAGCGATATAAGGAAGACCAGTAGTAGAAAGCATGGATGCAAGTATGACTATCAAATACTTTTTAGAGCCCATCAAATATTCTACAAAACAGCTAAGATTATACGTAGAATAACAATTCACTACTATATGCATTAAGCCAAAATGAATAAAATTTGCAGTAATCAAACGATAATATTGATGAGTAACTTGAACATAATATGGATTAAATCCTCCACAAGCTAAGCCCTGCATCGCATTCATATCCATACTAAATAATAATGTTGTTCCTATATAAGTAAGTATACATAATACAAGTAGTGTATAAGTAACAGGATATTTTTTTATATTATTCATGTTTATCCTCTATGAATTCAAATATTGTCATTTGATCAATACTTGGATCATCCTTCTTAATAACTGTCTCATGATTATCTAATATTTCAGCTAAAGTAACTTCTGATTTTAAATCTTCATCAGTAAAATGGGCTTCTCCCATTTCAATAAGTCTAATATTACCACTATAATCCAATGTTTCATAAACAAGCTGTCTTGTCCAATGAGAATGGATATTCTGAATAGAAGTAAACCAGACAGGGCCACTACCAATATGCGTACCTGTTACTATCTGTGCAAAGACCATACCACAAATATAAAGATTCTTATCTAATGCATGAGTAACATCAAATAAAGCATATGGATCATTGGCAGTCATAATAACTAATTTATTCTGTTTAATATATTTAGAATACAGTCTAATCTTATCGAACATATGATCTGCGACAAATAATACCGCATTCCCGTTATTAGTTAGCTGTGTTCTTAAGGCAAGCTCTTCTACACCCTTAGAACCACCAACAACTACTGTATAGCCTTCCTTTGAAATTTTTTTCATAATTTCTTTAGTGACATGACGCATTGTCTTGTTCATCATCTGTGGACCAGCAACTGATATATTAACACCATAACTTAAAGATAAATCACCTATATAGCTAATGACTAAAGGCATCTTAGTTCCTAATACTCTTAGACTTGCAGGATAATCTTCTTCGTAGATAGTTGTGACACCAATATCCTGGTTTTCTAGATTCTGCAGTGCATAAAAAAGATCTGGTAAGAGCTTTTGTCTCTTTTCTATCTTATGAGCTGTAAATTCATCTAAACCTATAATCTGGGTTAATGTATCAATACTCATCCCTGTAATCATACTTGGTTCTTTATGGGCTGATTTTAATTTTTTCTCTATTTCCTGCCACTCTTGTGTACTTATAGGCTGCGTGGAACTTGGAATCAAATCACCACAGCATAATATTAAGGCAAGACTGTTTAATGTTAGTTGTAATTTCATGTTCTTATATTCCTTCTTACATGTCATTATATCATATAATTTTGGTATAAAAAAGTGGCCGTTCATAAGAACGGCCTAGTGAAAGGATAAGTAGTTATTACAAAATACCCATTTTTTCTTTTACAGCAGCCTGAGCAGCAGCAAGTCTTGCGATTGGTACACGGTAAGGTGAGCAAGATACATAAGTTAATCCAATCTTATGGCAGAATTCTACTGTCTTTGGATCACCACCATGTTCACCACAGATACCAAGTCTGATATCAGGACGAGTTGATCTTCCCTTTTCAGATGCAATCTTCATTAATTCACCAACGCCTTCCTGGTCAACAGTAGCGAATGGATCATGTTCATAGATATTCTTAGAATAGTAATCGCCTAAGAACTTAGCAGCATCATCTCTTGAGAAACCGAATGTCATCTGAGTTAAGTCATTAGTACCAAATGAGAAGAATTCAGCTTCAGTTGCAATCTTATCAGCTGTGATGGCAGCTCTTGGAATTTCAATCATAGTACCAACTTCATATTTCATATCTAATCCGCTTTCAGCAATTAGCTTATCAGCAGTCTTAACAACTACATTCTTAACATACTTTAATTCTTTTACATCACCAACTAATGGGATCATGATTTCTGGAGTAACTGTATGTCCTGTTTCCTTAGTTACGTTGATAGCAGCTTCGATGACAGCTCTTGTCTGCATTTCAGCGATTTCTGGATAAGTAACAGCAAGACGGCATCCTCTGTGACCCATCATTGGGTTAAATTCTTTTAATGATTCTACTCTTTCCTTTAATGCTTCGAAAGTCATACCTAAGCTTTCAGCTAATGGTTTGATTTCTTCATCAGTATGAGGTAAGAATTCATGTAGAGGTGGATCTAAGAAACGGATATTAACACTATATCCATCCATAGCTTTGAATAATTCTTCAAAGTCTCCTCTCTGGTATGGAAGAATCTTTTCTAATGCTTCCTTACGAGTTTCTACATCTTCTGCAGTAATCATTCTTCTGAAGTTGAAGATTCTTTCTTCTTCGAAGAACATATGTTCAGTACGGCATAATCCGATACCTTCAGCACCAAATGTAGCAGCCTGTTTAGCATCTCTTGGAGTATCCGCATTAGTTCTTACTAATAATTTTCTTTCTTTATCAGCCCAAGCCATGAATGTTTCAAAATCACCACTAATTGCAGCAGGAACAGTCTTGATCTTCTGAGCAAATACTTCACCTGTAGAACCATTTAATGATACATAATCCCCTTCAGTTAATACTGTACCATCTGGTAATGTTAATGTCTTCTTATCTTCAGAAACTCTTAATACACCACAACCAGCAACACAGCAAGTACCCATACCACGAGCAACTACTGCAGCATGAGATGTCATACCACCACGTACTGTTAAGATACCTTTAGCTAAGTTCATACCTTCGATATCTTCTGGAGAAGTTTCATTACGTACGAGAATCATATCCTGTACACCATTTGCATGAGCTTCCTGAACATCTTCAGCTGTGAAGTAGATATGTCCAGTAGCAGCACCTGGAGAAGCAGCTAAACCTGTAGCAACAGCCTTTGCAGCCTTGTAGTCTTCTTTATCGAAATTTGGATGTAATAACTGGTCTAACTGTTTTGGTTCAACCTTTAATAATGCTTCTTGTTCATTAATCATGCCTTCATCAACCATGTCAACAGCAATCTTTAAAGCAGCCTGAGCTGTTCTCTTACCGTTACGAGTCTGTAACATGAATAATTTACCATCTTCAATTGTGAATTCCATATCCTGCATATCTTTATAATGATCTTCAAGAATATGACAAATCTTCTGGAACTGTTCATAACATTCTGGCATAACTTCATTTAATGTAGCAATTGGCTGAGGTGTTCTGATACCAGCAACAACGTCTTCACCCTGAGCGTTCATTAAATATTCACCAAATAATTTATTTTCACCAGTTGCTGGGTTACGAGTGAAGGCAACACCAGTACCTGACTTATCACTTCTGTTACCATATACCATCTGCTGAACGTTTACAGCTGTACCCCAAGAACCTGGGATATCATTTAAACGACGATAAGTGATAGCACGGTCATTGTTCCAAGAACCAAATACTGCTTCAACTGCAGCTAATAACTGTTCAATTGGGTCCTGTGGGAAATCAACACCTGCATGTGCTTTATAAGCTTCTTTATAAACTGCAACAACTTCTTTTAAGTCTTCTGCTGTTAATTCAGTATCAAATTCAACACCTTTTTCTTCTTTGATTGCATCAAATTTATGTTCGAAATCTGATTTTGGGAATCCCATTACAACGTCAGCGAACATCTGGATGAAACGACGATATGAATCATATACGAAACGTTCATTTCCAGTTGTTGCAGCAAATTCCTTAGCTACTTCATCATTTAAACCTAAGTTTAATACTGTATCCATCATACCTGGCATTGAGATTCTTGCACCAGAACGTACAGATACTAATAATGGGTTCTTTGGATCACCTAAAGTTCTTCCAGTGATTTCTTCAAGCTTTTTAACGTGTTCAACGATCTGTCCTTTAATATCATCTGAGATCATTTTTCCGTCTTCATAATATTGTGTACAAGCTTCTGTAGTCACTGTGAATCCCTGAGGTACAGGTAAACCGATACCTGTCATTTCAGCAAGGTTGGCACCTTTACCACCAAGGAGATTACGCATATCCTTGTTACCTTCGCTAAATAAGTAAACATATTTTTTCATAACTACTAAATCCTCCTTATGTCTTTTCACTTATTTCATTATACACTTGTAAGGGCTTACTTGCAAACGCTTTCTTTTCTGTAATTGATTACACATTAAAAAAAAGCCCTATATAAGGGAATTATTATTGTTAAAAAAATAACAACATTTTTCTCCTATAGGGCTAAATGATGGATAATCGTGATTAATTGATCAGTTTGTAATGTTTGAAGCAGATCTGGATTTTTAGTTATTGTTTCATAAAGAAGATGATGTTTTGTCTCATAATCCTCTTTTGAAATAGTAATAACGACTCCTTCAAGCTGTTTCTTAGTGATATGAGTATCATAGATATAGGAATGCTTCACACCAAAAACATGGGATAAATGAGACATATATTGGTCTATATGAGTCGTTCCTAGATGAATCACTGTGTCACAATGCAAAGATAAATAGCGTGAAGCAATATCAGATACGATCAAAAGACCACCCTTTTTATTAAACTCATGCATGATGCGATACTGAGATGCATGATTCATAAATTGATGAATCACAAAATTGACATTCAGTTTTTCAGCATAATAAAGAATATCTTCATAGCTTTCTACAAATATAATCTGTTTCTTTTCTGTATTAAAATAATCATCATGACATAAGAAATGTGTACATTCTACCTTAGAAGAATCAACATGCAATGTAGTATGAATATTTTTCTTTAAGAACTCATGATGATGAAGTCCATAAAGAATACTTGAACAGTCTAAAGGAAGATGTTTCTTGATTTCCTTTATTTCTCTTATTTCTTCACTAGAAAAGCTATGAGAATCCTGATAAATGAGATATGAGACGAAGTTAGTATCTATCACTTGTCTTCTCATATATTCTAATAGTTTAGAAGGCGTAGTAAAGAGTATATCAATACCCTTATAAATTGTCTGGCATTCTTCAAATGTATTGGTACCAGGATAAGATGTAATAAAACGATATTGTGTGTATTTATTATATTCTTTCATATCAAAAGAGGAAGATAACAGTTCTTCTTTATGTCCTAGTAAGATGATCTGTGTCTTCTCCTCATGAATCATAGATGCAAGCAAGGGTGGAATAATGGATAACAGACGATCTTTGGAAGAGTCAACATTTAAGATAAATGATTGACTCTTCTCAATAAGTCTATACGATTGCTTTTGGATTATTCCAGGTGCAATCATCCCCATATCACCTAATGCATGAATAACCTCATCGGGCCATTTATATTTAATAAATTTCTTCATTATTTAGATAAGATATATTGTCTCACTTTAGAAATAAAATAGAGAGAACCTGTAATAAATACAACACCTTTATGACTATAAGCCTCATCTACTGCATGTTTCCAGTCTTCATCAATCTTCACTGGGAAGTCTTCTGCAAGAGCTTTGGCAGTTGCACGACGAGGATGATCAAACTGAGTAACAGTAATATCCTTTGATAAAGATAATAATGTTTCTAACATATGATGAGTGTCCTTATCTCCTAATGCGGAAAAGATGATTTTAATATCACTAAAATCACGGGCACTTTCAAAGAAGGCATCCATTCCTTCTCTATTATGTGCACCATCTAGGATGATTAAAGGATTTTGATGAATTGTTTCAAAACGTCCTTCCCATACTGCATCATGCATACCTTTTTCTAGATCTGCATCCTTAAATGGGAATTCTTTTCTAATATATTCTAATATATTAATCGCAAGTGCACTGTTAGTAACCTGATAATGTGCTGAAGTAGATAAAGATATATGATATCCATGATAATCATAAGAAATAGAAGCACCATAATAGACACGTTTAGGTTTTCTTATTTCTATAACATAAGAATGATGCTTATGAGCTTCTTCATAGAAGACTTCTAGACATTCCGGTCTTCTTTCAGCTGTCATATAAGGAATACCACGTTTAATGATTCCTGCTTTACTTCTCGCAATACTCGCATATGTATTTCCTAAGAAGTTTATATGATCTAAACCAATATTTGTATTAACTGTAAGTATTGGTGAAATGATATTAGTGGCATCTAGTGTCCCACCAAGCCCCACTTCAAATAAGGCAATATCTACACCCTGTTCAATAAAATACATGACTGCGATAAATACTTCTATTTCAAACTTAGAAAGCTCATAAGCCATCCAATCATCCATATAACGATTCGCATATCTTACAATAGTCGCTTCATCAATTGGTTTATCATTAACACGAATAATATCTAAACGATTTACTAAAGCAGGAGAAGTAAATGTACCTACCTTATAGCCTGCACATTTTAATACTTCTTTTGTATAATTAGTTGTCGAGCCTTTCCCGTTTGTACCGCCAATATGAACACATGTTAATTTAGTTTGAGGATCATAGAAATCATACATAAAGTTCTTAAAGTTTGTGAGAGAATAAACTCGATCCTTTTGCGCTTCAATAAACGCTAAAACCTGATCATAATCACTAAAACGAGGAAGAACAGGGATTGTCTTCTTCAATAAATAACGACCATTAGATTCTACATCTACACTATAATCATGCTGCTTAAAGAAAGATACATGTTCTTCATCTGTATAAGCAGTTAATTCTTTTGTAACAAATCTTTCAGCAAGTTCAAGGAGTTCTTCTTGTACAAGAGTATCCTGATAATCTTCTGATACATAAACAAAAGATATATTAGAAAGATCCAAGAGTTCTAGTATACCTATAATCACTTCTCCACTGTAGGCTAAAAAGATCATCTTACAGGGATCTTTTAAAGCTCTTGATGTTTCATAATAATCTTTCGCAAGAAACTGAACAATTGCGTCTATATCTTCTTTTGTTGCAATCTTATATTCAAAATTTTCATTCATTTATATCACCTGTTGATATCTTAAAGTAAAAAGGATGGTTTGACCATCCTTTTTTTCTCAATTATTAGATTTTCTCAAAACGATCAACGTCAACTACAAATACTGTTGCCCCACCAACAAGTACATCTACCATGATTGGTGTAAAGAATTCACCCATTTCAGTAGGTGGTACTGTAGGTTCCTTTTCTACACGTTTCTTTGCATTGGCCTTAATGATTTCAATAGCGCTATCTACCTTATCATCATTTGTTCCTACAAAGAATGTAGTATTCCCTTTCTTTAAGAAACCTCCTGAAGTAGCAAGCTTTGTAACAAAGAATCCACCTTCAGTTAAAGCGCTCTGGACAGTTGAACTGTCATCATTATTCACAATCGCAATTATCAGTTTCATACTATTGACCTCCTAATACGAATTAGTTTGTACATATATTCTAGCATATTCAAAGACAAAAATACACACATATTATATAATGGCTCATGGTGATTTATATGAGTATACAAGAAAAGTTAATAAAGTGGTATGAAGTTAATAAACGTAATCTTCCTTTTAGAGATATTAAAGACCCTTATAAGATATGGGTAAGTGAGATTATGCTGCAACAGACGACTGTCACTGCAGTGATTCCCTATTATAAACGTTTTATTGAGAGATTTCCGGATATAGAAACACTTGCGAATGCAACAATAGAAGAAGTCTATAAGTATTGGGAAGGGTTAGGTTATTATCGTCGTGCATTGCATCTTCATAAGAGTGCTAATCTGATGAAAGATACATTCCCTACGGAGTATAAAGACATTCTCGCGCTTATTGGTGTAGGACCCTATACTGCAAGTGCTATTATGAGTTTTGCGTATCATAAGCCTTATATTGCGGTAGATGGGAATGCCTTAAGAGTATTGAGTAGATTATATGCGATAGAAGAGAATATTGCGTTAAATAAGACTGTGAAGACAATTACAAATATAGGTAATCAACTAGTTATTGGTTATGATTCAGCAAAGATCAATCAAGGGATTATGGATTTTGCGAATGCGGTATGTTTACCTGTTCACCCTCATTGTAATGAATGTCCACTCCAAAAGGAATGCAGAGCCTATTTGACAAATAAGCAAGACGTACTACCTATTAATATAAAAAAAGTAAATAAGAAAAGCTTATCTTATATTACAGGTATTGTAGTATATGATGATGAAGTGATGCTTATTAAAAATAAAAATGGGCTGCTAGAAAATATGTATTTACTTCCTCAATATGAAGTAGAGAGTCCTTATTCCTTTATAGAAGCATTTAAAGAAGATTATGGGATAGACTTAGAGGTATTATCGCATTTAAAGGATTTTAAGCATGTATTTACTCATCGTACATGGTATATGCATGTATATGTATTTAAAGCTGATATTCGTTCTATTGACTTCTATACAAAAAATAAGCAGGAGGAATTAACTATTCCTACTGCCCATAAAAAGATATTGAAATATTATGAAGGCTGATTAGAAATAATCAGTCTTATTTGTTCATGTCATATTTTTCAATGATTCTAGCAACAACTGGATGACGTACTACATCAAGTGCTGTTAAGTAAACAAAGGAAATACCTTTGACACCATCTAAGATCTTCATAGCATGTTTGAGACCATTTGTTGTCTGTTTAGGTAAGTCAATCTGAGTAATATCCCCTGTAATACACATCTTAGAGTTAAAGCCTAAACGTGTAAGGAACATCTTCATCTGATTGTCTGTTGTATTTTGTGCTTCATCTAAAATAACATAAGCGTCTTCTAGTGTACGCCCACGCATATAAGCAAGTGGCGCTATTTCAATAATACCCTTTTCAATTAATTTCTCTGTATTTTCTGCACCTAACATATCATAAAGTGCATCGTAAAGAGGTCTTAAGTAAGGGTCAATCTTTTCTTTAAGGTCTCCAGGAAGGAACCCTAGGTTTTCTCCTGCTTCTACAGCTGGTCTAGTGAGAATGATTTTTTGTACTTCATGATTCTTTAATGCCTGTACAGCAAACACTACAGATAAGTATGTTTTACCTGTACCCGCTGGACCAATCGCAAATACCACATCATGATCTTTTAAAGAATGATAGTATTCTAGCTGTCCCATTGTCTTAGGATATATGATCTTGCCATGACTTGTACGGGCAATATGAATATCAAATAGAGAATCCATTTCATCAAGCTTACCATTTCGTCCTAACTTGATTGCATACACCACATCTCTTTTAGAAATACGTACATCCTTTTTAGTAAGTTTAGCAAGTACCTGAATCACCTTTTCTAATACAGAATCACTATGATCTAAATAAATATCTGTACCACGGACATTGATTGCATTCTCAAATTCATCTTCCAATAAAGCGATATTTTCATCACTTGGGCCACACAACAATTGAATGGCATCTAAGCTATAATCACTTAACTGAATCACTTTTTCCATAAAATCATCCTTTCATTGAAAAAAAGAAGAGTCAGATGACTCTTCTAAAAATAAATCTTATCTACGACGTTTCTTCTGGTTCTTTCTAGCTGCTTCTGATTTCATTTTTCTCTTTAAACCAGGTTTAACATAGAATTCTCTTTTACGAGCTTCAGCAAGGGTTCCTGTTCTAGAAACTTGTCTCTTAAAACGACGTAAAGCATCATCTAAAGATTCATTTTCTCTTACTACTGTCTTTGCCATTGAACTTTCCCCCCTTTACCGCTAAATTCGAATATGATTATACACAATGATTTTTAATAATGCAAGCCTTTTTTAACTTTTATTTTTCAAGTTTTACATATCATCTTCTAATTGTTCATTATAAAGTTTTTTCGCATATTCCTGAGCAATGAATTTATCTCCAGGATAAGGTGTATTACCCACTAGTGATGTCATAAACTGTTCATGACCTTTTCCTAAAATCAAAATAACATCACCTGGACAGGCTGCATCTATTGCCTGCTGGATGGCATAACGACGATCAGTAATAATCACTGAAATAGGATCAACAATCTGTTCTTGAATCTGTGAACAGATGCCTTCGATATCATCGTCTCTTTCATCCTGTTCTGTCAATATGACATAATCACAATACTTATTAGCAAGTGCACCTATCTTACTTCTTTTATGGATATCTTTACGTCCTGGTGCACCAAATACCGCAATTAAATGACCATTTCCTTTAACACTATGGACAAACTTGAATACTTCTTCAAAGTTATGTGCATGCTGACAATAGTCAACAATAATATGGAAAGGTTGTTTAACAGGGACAACTTCCATTCTACCTTCTACTGGCTGAATATATTTAATCGCATTCACGATTTCATCAGGTGTCATTTCTAAGGCATAAAGAGTTGTCAATATTGCAAGAGTGTTAGATATATTAAACGGTGCAATAATAGGAACTTCTACATGATAGTAATGATTTTTAATATAGATATTAAATGCTGAATGATCAATATAATATTCAATCTCACGTGCCATAATATCTGCTTTATGATGAATACCATAGGTTAATATTTTAGCATGATCCGCCATATCCTTATAGTTAGTAGTTAGATAATGATTAAAACGTACTTCATCTGCATTAAGAATGGCATAACCACCTTCTTTAAGCAATCTAAAGAGTTTAACATAAGATGTCATCAGATTATCTACAGTTCCATGGAAGTCCATATGTTCTTCATAAGCATTTGTAAATACCGCAATACTGAAATTAACTGAATCAACACGCTTTAAAGCTAAGCCATGAGAAGAGACTTCTAGAGTAAAGCCCTTCACATTCTCTTTAACCATGTTATAGAAGTTACGATGTAAACAGATAGGATCTGGTGTAGTGCCAGTCATCTGCATCATTGTAGGTCCATATTCTATTCCGTTGTTACCTACATAGCCCATCTTTAAATAACGTCCTAGTAATCTTGCGACAACACGAGCTACGACTGTTTTACCACTTGTTCCTGTAACACCTATTCCTGTCATCTTATAGGAAGGATGATCATAGAAGAGATCTGCCACACGATTGAGTTCATCTAAGACATCTGATACCTGAATATAAACAATGCCCTGATAATAACGACGTAACGGCTTAGAATGAACAATACATTTAGCACCTTGGAAGATGGCATCATCGACATATTTATGACCATCTGTCACAAGACCTTCAATACAAAAGAAGATAGAATCCTTTCTTACATAACGGGAATCGCTATGAATAGATTCAATCTTTATATCACTTTCAACTTTAAAAAGCTCATTAAGCTTCTTCACTAGAAACCACCCCGATTAAATCATAACCTCGATGATCTGTTACCTTTACTTTATAAATATGTCCTTCTTTTAAAGAATCATCTGCAACAAGAACCTTTAAGTAATTAGAGGCATGTCCTACCATGTAGCCATCCTTTTCTTCTTCAATAAGTACTTCGAGTTCCTTATTCATTTCAGATAATGCGAATTCAGTTTTTAATTCATCAGAAAGCTGCAATAGTCTTCTAACACGGTCTTTCTTGACATCTCCTGGTACCTGACTAGGCATTCTATCTGCTGGTGTTCCCTTTCTTCTTGAATAAGGGAAAACATGCAATTGATTGAAATGAAGTTTTTTAATCCAGTTATATGTATCAACAAAGTCTTCTTCTGTTTCTCCAGGGAATCCTACAATGACATCTGTAGTAATAGAGATACCTGGTAACGCTTCTTTAAGTTCAAAATATTTCTTTTCAAATTCAGCTGTATTATAATGTCTTGCCATTCTTCTTAGAATAGAATCTGTACCAGACTGAATAGGAATATGTAAATGATCTACGATAATAGGACTTCTACCAATAAGTTCAATGATTTCATCACTCACCTGACTCATTTCAATAGAAGAAATACGTAATCTCTTTAATCCCTTGATTTTAGTTGTTAAGTCTACTAATAGATCATAGAAAGAATAATTGTCTAAATCCACACCATAACCTGCTGTATGAATACCAGTTAAGACGATTTCTACAAACCCTCTATCTACAAGTTCCTGAGCCTGTCTTAAAACGTCTTCCTTAGGACGAGAACGAACTCCACCACGTGCATAAGGGATAATACAATATGTACAGAAATTATTACATCCATCCTGGATTTTTAGGAAAGCTCTTGTTTTATTTTCAAATGCATGAATACTTAAGTCTTCAAAACGAGAGACCTTCATAACATTTTCTATTTTCACAATCTGTTTATGTGTCATCTTATATTCTTCTACAAAGTCTACAATAGAAGCACGATGTTGTGTCCCAAGTACTACAGAAACACCTTCTATTTCTGTGATTTCTTCACTTGCTACCTGTGAATAGCATCCCACTACACAGATGACTGCATCAGGATTAGTACGATGTGCCTTACGGATCATCTGTCTTGATTTAGAGTCCCCTGTATTTGTGACAGTACATGTATTAATAACATATACATCTGCAGGAGATTCAAAGTCGATATTGTCATACCCTCTTTTCTTGAATATTTCTAACATCGCTTCTGATTCGTAGCTGTTTACTTTACAGCCTAAAGTATGAAAAGCAACTGTTGCCATTGTCTCACTTCACTTTCTTTATTAATTTCTTATATGTACGATCACTAATTAATTGATGATTATACATGTATTCTACGAACTGTGTATATTCACCATGTTCATAATAAACCACTAATTCTTTTGCATCTTCAATAGATACCCTGTTAGAATGACGATTGTCATCACCAATCACAATACGACAGATCAGTGAATAGTCTTCTTTCACAAACAAATAGATAGTGCCTAATTCTTCATAATAATAGGCAATATGAGATTCATTTTCATATACTTTTTCTAAGCTGGAAAAAGGTGTATCAAATACAACTGGTCCATAATATCTAAAAGCAGTATCTAGTGTAATTGGCTGATTCTTCACATATTCTGCATGTTGCTTTAATAAGAGAATCTGATAATCATTGATATACCAATTATTGATATCAGGAGAATAGATAGGAATATAAATATCTCTTGAACTTTCTTCATCATAAAAATGAGGGAGTGTTTCTAATACATTCTTTAAATCATTATTAAACATTTTTCTTTTTTCTTCATAGGTAATATATTCAAACATATCATAATGACCTGACGCAAAAAGATTATAGGAACCTTCAATTGCTTCTTTTACATCTAGTGCACGCAAAAGGATTTCCATATTGAATAATTCAATTTCTGATTTAACTTTAAAACGAATATTCAAGTCTTCTAATTCTTTTTTATGTTCTTCACAATAATGATATAAGTTTGTTTTATTGTATTTTATATCCCTGCTGTATTTATTAATGACTGCAATAAAGTTCATATTAATCCCCCAATTCTCTTCTATACCCTATAACACTAAGCATATATAAGGGTGCTGTCTCACTTCTTAAAATACGATTACCAATAGAGCATGGCACAACACCCATTGACTGCATCTTTTCTACTTCCTGAAGATCAAAACCACCCTCTGGTCCTACTATAATAGTAATAGATGTATGAAGGCCATTGAGTGCTTTTGTGAAAGCATGATGTTCTCCATTCTTACTTTCTTCCTCATATGCCACAACATTCACTTCAGATAAATAATCCTTTAATTGTGATAATTGAATAGGAGGTGTAATCTCAGGAACAATCTGTCTATGACATTGTTCACTTGCTTCCTGGGCGATACGTACAAAACGTTCCCTCTTCTTGTTGAAACGTCCTTCATCCATTTTCACTATACTTCTAGAAGCACGCAAAGGAACTATACGTGTCACACCTAGTTCTGTTGCTTTTTGAATCACAAATTCAAACTTATCACTCTTTGGTAAACCATAAACAAGTGTTACTTCAACATCTAATTCATTATCTTCCTGAAGTTCTTCTTTAATTTGTAGTAAACCCTGCTTTGTATCGATGATTTCACATAAGTAAACATGCTTGTCTTCATCAATACAAATGACATGTTCACCCTTTTCCATACGCATTACTTTAGTAATATGCTTATACATAGAATCATCAGTGATAATGATGTCATTTTGTCTATAATTATTTTTAATAAAATATCTCTGCATAATCATCTCTCTCCTCTAGCATTCTAACATTTTTGTCAACTACCCACGACCTAAAGGTCATGGGCTTGTAACTGCCCAGTCGTACTAACGGTTTACACCTCCGACCTTTAACCCCAATAGATATTGCTATCTAAAGTGGC
>NZ_DAWDDM010000014.1:0-14582 GCF_052354645.1 Catenibacterium sp. | reverse complement strand
ACTATTCGATTTTAAAAGAAAAGACTGTTAACATTTAGTTTGTCAACAGTCTGAGTCCATCACTAGATGGACTATTCAAAAAGAAGGATTTAGAAAACAATCTTCGCAATAATTCTTGCTTTAATAACACCTTCGTGATTTTCAATCACTTTAGTGATATCTTCTGATAAATCATTTGTATCAATGACAGTATATGCATATTCACCACGTGCTTTATTGACCATGTTTTCAATGTTCATGCTCTTTTTCGCAAATGCGTTCGCAAATACTGCTAACATGTTAGGAATATTCTTATGAATAATACATACACGATATGTTGTTGTACGTGGTTCTACAACTGTAGGCAAGTTAACAGAGTTCTGAATATTACCATTTTCTAAGTAATCAATCATTTCTTTTACGGCCATAGTTGCACAGTTATCTTCTGATTCTGGAGTAGAAGCACCTAAGTGTGGCAATACAACTGTATTTTCAGTTTCTACAAGTTCTTTAGAACCAAAGTCTGTAATATAACGTGCCACTTTACCTGACTTTAATGCTTTAATGATATCTTCAGTATTTACTAATGTATCACGTGCAAAGTTCAAGATACGTACACCGTCTTTCATCATTGCAAGTGACTTCTTGTTGATCATATTCTTTGTGTCAGGAGTTGCTGGTACATGGATAGTAATATAGTCACATTCTTTGAATAATTCTTCTACAGTAGCTGCTTTATGAACCCATTTAGATAGTTTCCATGCTGCATTGACACTGATATATGGATCATAACCATAAACTTCCATGCCTAATTTAACAGCTGCATTGGCTACATTCACACCAATTGCCCCTAAACCAATAACACCAAGCTTCTTACCATCAATTTCAGGACCAACAAACTGGCTCTTACCTTTTTCTACAGCTTTTCCAAAATCATCAGCTGGTAATGTCTTTACCCATTCAATACCAGGAATCACCTGTCTTGAACTTAAGAATAAAGCACATAACACTAATTCTTTAACCGCATTCGCATTAGCCCCTGGTGTATTAAATACACAGATTCCTTTTTCAGTACATGTATCTACAGGAATATTGTTGACACCTGCACCTGCTCTTGCGATAGCCTTTAATTCAGCTGGAAAATCATAGTCATGTAATTTAGCTGATCTGACTAGGATTCCATCTTCATGTTCTAAATTATCACCGACTTCATAATTATCATCAAAGATCTCTAAGCCCTGTTCAGAAATCTTATTTAAAGTTTTAATCTTATACATATTACTTATATTTCTCCTCGAATTCTTTCATGAAATTAACTAAATATTCTACACCTTCATATGGCATTGCATTGTAGATAGATGCTCTAATACCACCTACACTACGATGTCCTTTTAAGTTTGTCATACCTGCTGCAATAGATTCCTTTACAAATTCAGCATCTAATTCTTTAGATGGTGTTGTGAAAGTTACATTCATATTAGAACGTGCATCTTTCTTTGCATGTGGTTTATAGAAGTCAGACTGATCTAAGTAGTCATAAAGAAGTTTAGCTTTCTTTTCATTCTTTTCCTTCATCACTTCTAGTCCACCCTGTTCATCAATCCATTTCACTACTAGACCTAACATATAAATAGCCCAGCATGGTGGTGTGTTATACATAGAATCCTTTTCTAACATAGTATCTAATTCAGAAAGAACTGGAATATTAGCTGGATGTGGTTTTACTAGATCTTCTCTAATAATCACAACACCAAGTCCGGCAATACCCATATTCTTTTGTGCCCCGGCATAAATAACACCATATTTAGAAACATCTACAGGTCTTGATAAAATATCTGAAGACATATCCACTACAAGTGGTGCACCCTTTGTATCTGGTACATAGTTCCACTCTGTACCATAGATAGTGTTGTTGTTACAAAGGTGTACATAATCAACACCTTCACGAATATCTAGCTGATCCTGTGTAGGAATTTCTGTAAAATCGTTTTCCTTACCGTTATAGGCAATATGAACATCCCCAAACTTAGCCGCTTCTTTTGCCGCTTTGCCAGAGAAGCTTCCTGTAACGATATAATCTGATTTACCATTCACCATAAGGTTTAAGGCAATGTTTGTGAATTCCTGTGTTGCCCCACCTTGTAATAATAGAATCTTATAGTTATCTGGAATATTTAAAACTTTCTTTAAAGTTGCTTTTGTATCATCAAAAATCTTTTGGTATGTTGAGGAACGATGACTCATCTCCATTACGCTCATTCCTGAGCCTTTATAATTCAGCATCTGATCTGCTGCTTCCTTTAATACCTCTACAGGTAACTGAGATGGTCCTGCAGAAAAATTATAAACCCTCTTATCTGTCATTTTCGATTTCCTCCTTGTTAATTTATATGCATTATATTAGATAAATACAAATTTGTCTACTTATATTATTAAAATATACAAATAATTTGAAAATTATTCAAGATTGTATACAATATAGGCGTATTTTGATAGAGATAGACTCATCTTAATAAATCATTATAATTAAAATTAAGAAAGAGGTGGCTTATGAAGAAATTTAAGAATGCGACAATGAATGATATTTTTGCAGGTATTATTGTTGCTTTTATATCTATTCCTATATCAATGGGATATGCTCAGGTAGCAGGTCTACCAATGGTCTATGGTTTATATGGTTCTTTGGTTCCTATTCTCGTATTTAGTTTATTTACTACGAGTCATGATTTTGTATTTGGTGTAGATGCAGCCCCTGCAGCTCTTACTGGAAGTGCATTGGCGACTCTTGGCATTACTGCAGGAACAAAGGAAGCAATGCAAGTGGTCCCTGTTATTGCACTCATGGTTGCTTTATGGTTGATCTTCTTTTCAATTATTAAAGCAGGACGTGCAGTTAAGTATATTTCTACACCTGTCATGGGTGGATTCGTAACAGGTATCTGTTTATCTATTATTATGATGCTTGTTCCTAAACTCTTTGGTGGGACAACAGGAACAGGTGAAATATTCGAATTAGTCAATCATATTATTAAAGAATTACCACTCTTTAATGGTTTATCTTTTGTATTAGGTATGAGTACCCTTGTCATTATTCTTGTTGTAAAGAGAATAAATAAGAAGATTCCTATGCCTATTCTTATGATGTTTATAGGAGCTTTATTAACTGCTGTATTCCCTTTAGAAAAATATGGAGTAAAACTATTGCCTCATGTTGATCCAGGTTTACCAAAACTTGTGATTCCTTCTATTGCCCATGTAGATATTTCTGCTTTATTCTTTACTACATTATCTATTGCGATAGTTGTACTCGCACAGACTCTATTATCCGCACAGGGTAATGCAATGAAAGATGGCTATAAATTAGATGGAAATAAAGAAATATTTGCCTATGGTATGGCTGAACTAGCTACTTCACTTGTAGGATGTTGTCCGACTAATGGTTCTGTTTCTAGAACAGGACTTGCAAGACAGTATGGATGTAAGACTCAGGTGATGAGCTTATCAGCTGCTGCAACTATGACACTTCTTCTATTATTTGGTACAGGGTTTATTGAATATCTTCCCGTTCCTATTTTAACTGCTATCGTTATTACCGCCTTACTTGGTGCCTGTCACTTTGCGTTAGGTAAACGTTTATTTAAAGAAAGTAGAAATGAATTCTATATCTTTATGGCTGCATGTTGTGGAGTACTCATCTTTGGAACTATTTATGGTGTTGTAATTGGTATTGTCTTATCTTTCCTCGCTGTAGTTATTAAAGCAGTCACTCCACCAGCCCATTTCCTAGGTGTTATTCCCGGGCAGACAGGTTTCTTTAACCTAGAGAAGAATGCGAATGCAAGACCAATTAGACATACTATTATTTATCGTTTCCCAGGAAATCTATTCTTTGCGAATATTGATAAGTTCCAGGAAGATATAGAAAAAGCGATAAAAGAAGATACTGAGCAGGTTATCGTAGATGCTTCTGGTATTAGTAATATTGATTTCACTGCAATTGATCGTTTGATTATCTTCTATAATGATTTACAGAAAAGAAATATAGATTTCTATCTAACACGTCATATGGATCATCTTAATCAGGCATTGAGAGAAAATGGTGGCATAGAAATAATTACAAGTGGTCATGTAAGACGTACAATGCAGCAGGCATTATTAGATTGTGGGCTTGTCCCTCCTTATCCATTAGAAGATTTAGAAACATCTCATATCTCATTTATACAGCCTGAATTAGAATGGGCTTTTGGTGATGAGGCTGAAAAGTATAAACAGAAGATGACGCAGGAAATGTTGGATAAGATTCATTCTAAAACTGACTTATCTCCTGAATTATTAAAAGATATTGAAAATCATACTAACTTTGGTGAAATAGGACTTATTGAAGCGGATGAATTCTTATCAAGACTAGAAATGCATATTCCTGAAATCATGGAAAAAATTCATGAAAATGAGCAGTATGTAGAAGAACGACTCGAACAATATCGTGATCGTATTGAAGAAAAGTTACATGACATGAATCCTGAAACATTACGTGTATTAAAACAGTACCGTAGTAAATATGAAAAGAAGCTACAGGAATTAAATCCTCATGCTTTTAATCATTATAAAGAGCTCCATCAGAAACATTTAGAAAAACTGGAGAAAAACAAAAAGTGAAGATGAACCCATCTTCACTTTTTACATTAAGGAGTAATACAATTATCAAATATTATCCGAGGATTTTCAAAGCAGCATCTAATACCTTTTCACCGTTCATCATACCATAGTCACGCATATTGATGACTTCAATAGGTGTAGATGTTAATTCTCTTAATCTCTTTTCCATATGACGAACTTGTGGACCTAACATAATGACATCCCAGTCATTGAGTTCTTTTTCTGCATCTGTTACTGGGAGAGCCTTCACTTCCATTTCAATGCCTTTATCTTGTGCTGCCTTTTCCATCTTTAATACAAGCATACTTGTTGACATACCAGCATTACATACCAATAAGATTTTATTCATAAGTCTCTCTCCTTCCTTTATATTTATTATATATTTATTAAATTCTGTTGAGCTATTCAATACAAATTAAGGTAGAAAATTATCAATATTTATATTTTATTGAAATACTTTTATGATAGAAATATATCAAAAAAGTGAAGATGACCCAGTCTTCACTTTCGTTGTTAAGGAGTTTGACAATTGTATATTTTTCAATAATTCTCAAAGCAGCATCAAGTACTTTTTCATCATTTATCATACCTGATGACTTTAATTGGTTAAGTTATTCTCCTTTCCTATGTGTTTCATTATATATTTCTCTCCATTTATTTCTATGAAATCACATGAACTAGAAGAATACTTATCAAACTCAATCATCATATTTCCTTTTGTATGAAAAAAATTTGTCAATCTTCTCTTACTTCATTGTTTTTTCCCAGACATCCGCTATATTACGACCTACATCTTCTGGATGATGCGCATCACTTGCAGTAATCATCTGAACATGATGTTTTTTCAAAGTCTGTAATAACTGGTCTGATAAGCCAATATCAGGTGTATGATAACGATAGTAACATCCTACATTGTTTTCTGCTTTCATATGATGTTCATTTAATAATTCAGCAAGTTCATCATATGTAGGCTGTAAGTCATAAGTAGGATAATGGCCAAACATCTTAATCGTATCTGGATGTGCAAGCTGTGTAAATAAATCAGACTTTACAAGTGAGAAAACACATTCATAGTATCTCTTATAGATTTCATCCACAGGATACTTGTTCCATAAGATTTCTTCTGACCATTTCATATCATAGAGTTTACCATCGATAGAATGAATGGCTCCTACTAAGAAATCAAAATGATAAGATTTTAATATTTCTCGAATTGTTTCTTCATATTCAGGTACATAACATACCTCTAAACCAAAAGAAACCTTAATAGGTAAATCCATTGCCTTGATTTCTTTAATTAAAGCACAATATTCATCTAAAGTACTATGAAACTTCATTTCTTTATTGTTTAACCATTCTTCCTGATAAGGAGATGCTTTTCTTACGCCTTCATAAATAGGTCTAAATTCTTTAAAACGATGTGTGTGATCAAGAATCTGTATTTCATCCATACCATTCTTTACTGCACTTTCCACAAACTGTAGTACATATTCTTTTGAGAGATTCCCATATTCTAGATGCATATGTCCATCTGTCATAAATATCACCTTCCTTTTTTTGGGATTATAACACATACATATACATAGTTATAGAAATATAATAAATATTTTAGGAGGTTTTCTATGAACATCTATACATTACTACAAACAAAGACAGACTTTACAACAAGTGAAAAGATGATTGCGAAATACATTTTAGAGAATCCTGAGAAAGTAATTCATATGTCTGCCCAGGAAATAAGTGAAGCATGTTTTGTTTCTGTGACTTCTATTTATCGCTTAGCGACTAAATGTGGCACATCAGGATTATCTGATTTAAAAGTAAAATTATCATCTTCATTATCTGAATATAAAAAGATGGATGAGACATTTGATTTTGATTATCCAATCAAGAAATATCAGACACATCATGAAATGATTGAATTATTAAAAGAAGACTATAATCAAACAGTATTAGAAACAAGTCACCTTTTTGATTTAGATACATTACAAGGTATTGTACAGTTAATGGATTCTTCACAACAGATTGATATTTATACTTCAGCAGGTCATTTATTCTTTGCGAAGAATTTTAGTTTTCAGATGTTAGAGATTGGAAAACAGGTTAATGTTCCTTCAGAAGAATATCAATCACAATTACTTGCCGCATCAAGTGATTCTTCTCACCTTGCAATAGTCATTACCTTTAATGGCCGTGGGATGTTATCAGAAAAGATTCCTTCTATTTTGCATAAGAATCATATCCCTACTGTACTAATTTCTTCTACTGAATATCATCCTGAGATCAAGTATTATGATTATCAGTTATTCTTAAGTTCAAAAGAAAATCACTATAAGAAAATGTCTTCCTATAGTACCAGATTAAGTCTATTATTTGTATTAGATACTCTTTATACAGCATATTTCAAAAGACATTATGAAGAGAATATTGAAAAGAAAACAGAGTACTACAAAAGAATGACGGGAGAATAAATATGGATATACGAGCTATTGTATGTGATGTTGATGGAACATTACTAACTAGTAAACAGGTTGTAGATGAAAGAACTGTTTCATCTATTAAGAAAGCAAGAAGTAAAGGAGTATTATTTGGAATATGTACAGGTAGAGATGCAGATAGTGTAAAAAATCATATGAAATCATGGGGTATTGAAGGATGCATTGATTTTGTAGTGGGTTCTGGAGGTTCTGAGATTGATGATTATATTCTTGATATATATCAGGAGAATCATACTTTGAGTCCTGAATTGATTAAAGAAATCATGAATCATTACAAAGATATGGATTGTAACTTTACAATCTGTCATGAAGGTATTCTATATGCACCTAAGGATGATGATTATATTAGAGATATGGCTGAGGGTGATGGGATTGAATATAGGGTTGTTGATTTTGATACGTTCTTAACACGTCCTTATCGTAAGTTGATGATTATATGTGATCCAAGCTATATGCCTCAGATAGTGGAACGTTCTAAATCATTTAAGAATAAAGACTATAAAGCGTCTGCCTTAGTGACTACCAGTTTCTTGTATGAATATATGGATCCTCATGTATCTAAGTCTAATGGTTTAAAAGAGGCTTTAGCTCTTCATGATATTTCTATATCTCAATGTATGGCTTTTGGTGATGAAGATAATGATATAGATATGTTGGAAGAAGCAGGTATTGGTGTTGTGATGGAAAATGGTTCTATTCATGCGAAAGATGCAGCTGACTATGTCACAAAGGATAAAGATTCCAATGGAATAGGTGTATTTATTGAAAAGTTTATATAAGCTTTTTTATCATTTTTTGAGCGTTTTTTAAGAAAAATGATATAATGTGAAATGGTTAAGAAAGGAGTCAATAAAATGGCAAAAGTTGATATTATTTCTGGATTCTTAGGTGCTGGTAAAACAACACTTATTAAAAAATTATTAAATGAATCTTTAAAAGATGAAAAGTTAGTACTCATTGAAAATGAGTTTGGTGAAATTGGAATTGATGGTGGTTTTATGCGTGATGCAGGTATTACTGTCAATGAATTGAGTCAGGGTTGTATTTGTTGCAGTCTTGCAGGTGATTTTGAAACAGCTTTAAAGGAAGTTGTAGATACATATCATCCTGATCGTATTATTATTGAACCAACAGGTGTTGGTAAGTTATCTGATATTATTGCGGCTGTACAGAAGGTACATGGTGCTGATTTAACACTTGATCGTTTCTTTACTGTAGTAGATGCAAAGAAATGTAAGATGTATCATAAGAACTTTGGTGAGTTCTTTAATAACCAAATTGGTGCAGCAAGCTGTGTAATCTTAAGCCGTTCACAGGATGTGTCTGAAGAAAAGATTGCGGAATGTTTAGATATTATTAGAGAATTAAATCCTCATGCACCAGTCGTTACTACTCCATGGGATCAGATTACAGGTGATATGATTCTTGAAGCAAGTAATCATAAGGATGCTTTAGAAAAGGCATTGATTGCAGCTGAAAAGGAACATCAGGAAAGTGTTCATGGTCATCATCATGAACATCATCATCACCATGATCATGACCATGAATGTGAATGTGGACACCATCATGATCATGACCACGAATGTGAACATCACCATGACCATGATCATGAATGTGAATGTGGTCATCATCACGATCATGAACATCATCATCACCATGATGGAGAAAGCACATTATACTTTGATGAAGAAGATATGCATGATGCAGATGAAGTATTCAATAGTATCGGTATTGAAACAGCACATCCATTTACTAAAGAAGAACTTGATGATAAGTTAAAGACTTTAGGTACTGATGAATCTTTAGGTCATATTCTACGTTCTAAGGGTATTGTGAAGGGTACTGATGGTAAGTGGTTTGAGTTTGACTTTGTAAGTGGTGATTATGAAATCCGTGAATGTACACCAGATGTTGGTGGAAGAATGTGTGTGATTGGTGAAAAGCTTGATGCACATAAAATCTATGATTTAATGAAAGGTTAATGTATGGATAATTTAGAAACAAGAATTTATCTATTTACTGGCTTTTTAGAAAGTGGTAAAACAACATTTATCAACGATACTATTATTAATACTGACTTCTGTGATTATGAGACATCTGTGCTTATTGTGACAGAAGAAGGTGAAGTAGAATATAATGAAGCTGCTATTAAGGAACATAACTGTGAAATCGTTTATGTAGAGAATGAAGAAGACTTGACTGCCGATTTCTTTAAGGATTTAAAGGAGAAATATCATCCTACACAGGTTCTTGTAGAATTTAATGGTATGTGGAATGTAGATCAGTTTGTAGAATCACCATTCCCTGAAAACTGGGATGTTGTACAGATTCTAACTACTATCAATGCCTCTACTTTCCAGCTTTATGTGAATAACATGCGTGCACTTTTATTCCAACATTGTGCTAAGAGTGATTTAGTCATCTTTAACCGTATTGAAGATGGTATGAAGAAGTCTACTTTAAGAAACAACATCAAGGCAATGAATCCTGTATGTCAGATCATCTATGAAAATAAAGATGGTTCTGTCAATACTATGCAGGATGATGAATTACCATATGATTATACACAGGATCATTTAGAAGTTGCGGATCATGATTTTGGTATCTTCTGTTATGATGCGATGGAACATCCAGAACGTTATGATCAAAAGACAATTAAAATTAAAGGTAAATTCATAGGTCGTGATAAAGTGATTCCTAATGGTTTTATTCTTGGTCGTTATGCAATGGTATGCTGTGAACAGGATACTTCATTAATTGGTATGCTTTGTGTAAGTGAATATGCGTCTAAATTCATACCTAATGAATGGCTTCTATTAGAAGGTCATACACATATTGAATATGATCCATCTATGAATGCGAATATCTGTGTTCTTGATGTAGATCATGTTGAAGGGGCTAAACCTTTAGATAACGAATATGTTACATTTGATTAATCCAGGATTTTTCCTGGATTTTTTTATTATGCTTCTTTTAGGGGGGGATAATGGTAAAATATATATGAAAGAAATAACACTTCAGTTTGGAGGAACATATATGAAGAACAGTATCAAGAAGTATCTAAAACACAGTCTTGTAGTAAAATTTTTCATTTGGTTTATTGCATCACTTTTCGCCTTAGTTTGTGTAGAACAAATAATATCTATTAGTCACCCTTACAATACAAATACAAATATTAGATCCTATGGCTTAGTGATTATTGGACTGATTATTATCTTTGGTCTTCTAATCCTAAAAAAACTGGATGACTTAAAACACAAATAATATTCTTAAGAAAGGGGAGCTTTCCCCTTTTTTATTGATTTAATGCGTATTTTTTCGTATAATATCCAAGGTTATCGAGGTGATAAAATGAAAGATTTTTGGTATGAATGTAAACACGTATGTAAACAGACAGGCGCAAGATATGGGATTCTTCATACACCACATGGTGATGTAGAAACACCTATGTTCATGCCTGTAGGAACACTGGCAACAGTAAAAGGTATTTCTCCTGAACAGCTTAAAGAAATGGGTTCTCAGGTTGTACTTGCGAATACTTATCATTTATGGTTAAGACCAGGAAGTGATATTGTAAGAGATGCAGGAGGGCTTCATCAGTTCATGAACTATGATGGACCTATTCTTACAGACTCTGGAGGATTCCAGGTATTCTCATTAGGTAAGACACGTAAGATTGAAGAAGAGGGTGTTACCTTCAAGAGTATTGTGGATGGTTCTAAGCTATTCTTATCTCCTGAAAAGTCTATCGCAATTCAGGAAGATTTAGGGGCTGATATTATTATGAGTTTTGATGAATGTGCACCTTATCCATGTACTCATGATTATATGAAGAACTCTGTAGAAAGAACATTAAGATGGGCTAAGAGAGGTCAGGAAGCACATAAGAGAGAAGACCAGGCTTTATTTGGTATTGTCCAGGGTGGTGAGTTTGCGGATTTACGTGAACTAAGTGCTAAGACTTTAGTTGATATGGATTTCCCTGGTTATTCTATTGGTGGTACTTCTGTAGGTGAACCTAAACCAATCATGTATAAAATGATTGAAGATAGTGTTAAGTGGTTACCTGAAGATAAGCCTAGATATTTAATGGGTGTAGGTAATCCTATTGATTTAATTGAAGGTGCTATGAGAGGTATTGATATGTTTGACTGTGTACTTCCTACACGTGTCGCAAGACATGGTGCACTTATGACACATCATGGACGTATGAATATCAATAATGAAAAGTATAAACGTGACTTTACTCCTATTGATGATAAGTGTCATTGTTATGCATGTAGAAATTATACAAGAGCTTATTTAAGACATCTTCATAAGTGTGATGAAATCTTTGGTAAGTCTTTATTATCTATTCACAATGTTGCATTCTTATTAGATCTTGCAGCAGATATTAGAAAAGCAATTCAAGAAGACCGTTTAGCTGATTTTAAGGAAGAATTCTTAGAACAGTATGGTCGTGATGTTTATGAAAGGGCGTTTTAGTTTTATGGATATTGAATTATTTGATTATGATCTTCCGGAAGAATTAATTGCACAGACACCATTAAAGAAACGTGATACTTCACGTTTAATGGTTCTAGATAAAGAAACAGGAGATGTTGAACATAAACACTTCTATGATATTCTAGATTATCTAAAGCCAGGTGATGTGCTTGTAAGAAATAATACAAAGGTTATTCCAGCACGTCTTTATGGTCTTAAGGAAGAAACTGGTGGACATGTAGAAGTTCTTTTATTAAAGGATCTTCATGATGATTTATGGGAATGTTTAGTAGGTAATGCGAAGATTGTAAAGCTAGGTACTGTGATTACTTTTGGTGATGGTCGTTTAAAGGCTCAGTGTACTGAAATCAGAGAAGAAGGTATTCGTATCTTCAAGATGATTTATGATGGAATTTTCTATGAAATTCTAGATCAGTTAGGTATTATGCCTTTACCACCATATATTAAAGAAAAGTTAAATGATCCTGATCGTTATCAGACAGTCTATGCAAAAGTAGAAGGTAGTGCTGCTGCCCCTACTGCAGGCTTACATTTTACTGAAGAATTACTTCAGAAAGTAAGAGAAAAAGGGGTCGAAATCCTAGATGTGACTTTACATGTTGGTTTAGGCACATTTAGACCTGTTAAGGTAGAAAATGTATTAGAACATCATATGCATAGTGAATATTATGAAATCAGTGAAGAAGTGGCTGAAAAATTAAATCAGGCTAAAAAAGAAGGTAGACGTATTATTGCGGTGGGTACTACTTCTTGTCGTACATTAGAAGCCAACCATTCTAAATATGGATGCTTCAAAGCAGCTCATGAAAATACAAATATCTTTATTTATCCTGGTTATACATTTACTGGTATTGATGCATTGATCACAAACTTCCATCTTCCTAAGTCTACATTAGTGATGCTTGTAAGTGCTCTTGCAGGTAGAGAACATATCTTAAATGCCTATAAGATTGCAGTAAATGAGAAATATCGTTTCTTCTCATTTGGTGATGCAATGTTTATCCACTAATGAAACAGAATTACCGTTTAGTGATGTTGGAGACTCTTAAACATTTAGAAGGACGTCCAAAGTTATTGCTTCATGCATGCTGTGGTCCTTGTTCTTCTAATGTGATTAAAGAGTTATGTCAGTACTTTGATATTACTATTTATTATACAAATAGTAATATCTACCCTGCTGATGAGTATCATCGTCGTGAATCTGAATTAGAAAGATTTGTGAAAGAGTTCAATGATAAAGAGAACCAGAATGTGCAGGTGGTAGAAGACACCTATGATCCTGAAGAATATTTAACGCATATTGCGCCATATAAGGATACTGGGGAAAAGGGCTACCGCTGTTATGTGTGTTATAAGGTAAGAATGGAGAAAGCAAGAGATTATGCTAGAATGCATGGTTTTGATTATTGGACAACTGTGTTGTCTGTTTCTCCTCATAAGAATAGCCAATGGATCAATGAGATTGGTGATGATTTAGATCTAGAGACACCAAAATTCCTTCATAGTGATTTTAAGAAGGATAATGGTTATTTGAAATCAACACGTATGAGTGATGAATATCATATGTATAGACAGAACTACTGTGGCTGTGTTTATAGCTATCAGGAAATGCTAGAAAGAGAAAAAGGGGCTGTAACGGGTAAATAACTCATTATAGTTTCATAAACAGTAAAAGGCGGACCGAAGTCCGCCTTTTATGGTACATTAATTCTACCATGAAAACATACCAACAAGATTATACGGCATATCAGACATATGCGCTACTAGATTTTAATATTTCTTTTGAAAAAGATATACCTGCTGATGATATTTCAAGAACTGTGATTGAAGTTACGGAAAGGATAGATATAAACAAGTTTGTTGACTTCACTCATAGAAATTCTCACGGGTATGATGGTCTCATGATGCTCAGACTGCTTCTGCTTGCTTTTGCGGATAATGGTTATGCATCTACAAGAAAGCTTGCAGAACTATGCAGAACTGACATCAGATATATGTTCATCGCACAGAATCAGAAGCCTTCTCATCAGGCATTTCAGAGATTCATCCATGATGATCTCATTATGTCCGTTGAAGAGATATTCTATGAAATGAACAGAATCATGGAGGATGAGCTTCCTATTGATACAGATGTATTATGCATTGACGGTACTAAGTATGAAGCCAATGCCAACAAGAACACATTCATATGGAGAAAAAATACTGTCAGACATAGGGAAAGACAGTGGAAGAAGTGTAATGATACTATCAAAAGAATCAATAAGTTCTTTAAGGAACAGAATATCAACTGCAGATACTCCATTCTTAGAGAGCCAAATATTGATTATCTATTGAGAGTTACAGATAAAATAGAGATTTACATGAAGGACAATGGAATAGAGTTCGTTCATGAAAAGGATGCAGAAAGAGCGAGATTCAGAAGCTTTATGATGAGCTAGCGAAAGAAGCGATGAAACTTTTTGAATATGCACTGCATTTTGATATGCTTGGTGACAGAAACAGCTGTTCCAAGACAGACCCTGATGCAACATTCATGCACATGAAGTATGACTATTATAATCATACTAACGTTTTCAAGCCTGGATACAATGTCCAGGTAGGCGTGAGTGACGGCTTCATCAGAAACATTTACGTAAGCAGTGACTGTTCTGATATTCAGACATATATTCCCTTCATGGAGAAGTATAAGCTTATGTATGGTAAGCTTCCTTTAAAGACACCTGCTGATGCAGGCTATGGTAGCTATGATAACTATATGTACTGCAGGGAAAACGGTATTGAGCTGTTTATGAAGTATCCAGGATATTATGAAGAATCAAAGAAGACGAATGATAAAAATAGATTCAGAGCCTCTCATTTTGAGAGAACAGAAGATGGTGGGTATATATGTCCTGCTGGTCATGAGTTTGAGGTGGATAAGGTAACTACTGATACAAGGGGCGT
>NZ_DAWDDM010000013.1:0-14918 GCF_052354645.1 Catenibacterium sp. | reverse complement strand
GTTCCTAACTGTTCAATGAAACGACCATCTCTTGGCATTCTTGAATCAGCTGCAACAATTCTATAAAATGGTGACTTCTTAGCACCCATTCTCTTTAATCTTAATTTAACTGCCATTGTATTTTCCTCCGATTAATTTAATTTGCTTACTTATAATACCATATTCAAATTAGGTGTCAAGTATTTTTACTTGACACTTTAACTTTTTTTGAATGTCATGATGACTTTAAAGAGATCACCATCTATTTCTATATCAAATGTACCACCCTGAGCAACAACAAAGCTTTTCGCAATAGCAAGTCCTAGCCCACTTCCTGTTTCATGGCGGGATTTATCTCCTCTCACAAAACGTTCCTGGATTTCTTCACTCGAGAAATTCATTTCTACTTCACTCATATTCTTGAATATGACTGAAACATAGTCTTCTTCCTCATGAATATCAATGTAAGCACGGCTATGTGGCATCGCATACTTACCAATATTAGTTAATAGATTTTCAAAGACACGATATGTCTTATCACCATCTAAATGAACGACAACATCCTCTACATTCTTAACAACCTGGATATCTTTGGATTCTAATACTTCAATACATTCTGCTAAGGATTGATCAACTAATGCCTGTAGTCTCAAATCTATAGGATGAAGGTCTATATTACCGCTAGAGGCTTTAGAAACATCAAAGAGATCCTGAATAAGATTAGAGAGTCTATTTGTATATCTTTCTAATTGGTTCAAATATTCAGTTCTTGTTGTTTCATCAGCTTGTGTATTCTTAAGTAAAATAACATAGTTCTTAATACATGTAAGAGGTGTTTTTAAATCATGAGAGACATTGGTAATGAGCTCTGTCTTCATATTCTGTGATTTTGTTTCTTCCTTAACAGCTGCTTCAAAACCTATCTTTAAGTTATTTAAACGATCACGCATACTGTTGAAGATACCTAAATCATCTTCTATTTCTGTATCAAAATGACCATGAGAAAGCTGTTCTGTAAAGTCTAGCATGTTCTTATAATCATTTCTTACCTTCATTGACTGCTTTCTTATATACAAGAAAGAGATAATGACATAGAGAATCGCAAAGATTGTTTTACTAGGTGAAATGACATAAAGAATAATAACGAGTAATGCATTACAGATAGTAAACTTTAAGATATCCTGGTTGACATTATCTCTTAAGTCAAATTCTGTAATCTTATTACCAAGTCCTTTTAATTTTGCATACAGTGCATAGATGCATGTATTGTTTCTAAAATAATCCATTCCATTCATAAACATATACTTAACAGTAAAGCATAACATTGAGAATAAGAAATAGAAAATAAGCATACAGAAGAAATAGAGACCATAACTGATAGGTGTCGCATAGGTTACACCACATCTTGCAAGTACACTTTGAAGTTCTCCCATCATTACAAAATAACCTGTCATCCCTGATGCCCCTATAAAAATAGAACTTGTTAATCCAATAATGATGATAACAGTCAATAGTTTCCATTGTTTAATTGTGCGATATGGATTAATAGTTTCTTCTACTTCTAACGAGTTCATTAAAATATATATAAAGATGACTAAACCTAAAATTAAAGCTACACCCGAAAGAACTGCGACATCATATTCACTTACGAAATTAATATCAATATATGTCATAGGTGAGACATACGTCGTGCAGTAATAAGTCATTTCTGTATTCTGAGGCAGATTAATACTCACCTGATTTAAATCTACATACGTATTATTGACTTTAAGTAACGACCTTTTACCGTCTTTTCCTTCATCAAGCTTATATCGTTCATCTAATTGTCGTACTATATCACTTTCATCAAAAAGAGAGACAGCATCCGTATAAAAATATTTTGAATGTGAACTAGATTTAAAAAATCCTCTATAGGCTATAGGATAATAAGATTTCTGGTTCTTATAATACTGTCTTGTCTTTTCATTATATGCTTCATAGTGGAATCCATCATCATTCTGTTCCATATCTAAAATAGTTTTGAATATTTCATTCATTGTCGCAGTAGCTCCTTCCTGCGACTTTTCATCTAGACCATTAAAGCTTAAAGGTTTGTAATCAGGATCTGTTTTTGCTTCAACAGCCATTGTAAGAAACTGCAGCATATACTCATTCATATTGTTTGCAGCTCTTTTCTTATAACCATCCTGCTGTTTGACCGTAATATAAATCATACAGCTAGGACAGGCAAGTAATAAGACAATTAAACCAATAATAAATATACGTCTTTTCTTCATTCTCATCACTCCATCTTTTCTATCTTATAGCCTACACCCCAGACAGCCTTTAAGTATTCAGGATGTTTAGGATTGGCTTCAATCTTTTCTCTTAGTCTTCTTACATGAACCATGATTGTCTCTGTATTGATAGCTGTTTCTTCCCAGATAGATTCATAGATTTCTTCTGCAGAATATACTTTGCCAGGATAACTCATCAATAATTCAAGAATCTGGAATTCTTTTTTAGTGAGTCTAACAGAACGACCATTCACAAAGACTTCTTTAGTGGCCTGATCTAATACTAAGCCTCCTACGACAAGTTGATTGTTTGGCTTCTGAGTATTTCCCTTTAAATTTAAGATCTGTTCATAGCGTCTTAAATTAGAATTCACTCTTGCAATGAGTTCCATAGGTTCAAAAGGTTTAGTGATATAATCATCTGCCCCTAGATTAAGTCCTGTAATCTTATCAATATCTTCTGTTTTAGCTGTCAAGAAGATCACAGGGATATCTGATACTTCACGAAGCTTCATTGTCATAGTCAGCCCATCCATAACAGGCATCATAATATCTACAATAGCTAAATGGATATCGTTATGTTTAAGTGCTTCAAGCCCTTCTTTTCCATTCTCCGCTTCAATGACTTCATAATTCTGACTCTTCAAAAAGATCTTAACTGTTTCTCTAATACCTAACTCGTCTTCTACAAGTAATAGTGTGTGTTTCATTAACTTAACTCCCCTTCTTCATAATCAGCGAGTCAATGTACTTAAATAAGCGATAATACTGATCATAATAACAGGAAATAATAATGTGAACATAAATGTTTCAAACATATGTATCCCTCCTTCGCTTATAAGTATAGTGACTAAAAATAAAAAGATTCGTGATGAAATTCTTAAATAATTCTAAAGAAAAAACCTCCGGGGAGGTTTTATTTCTTCTTTTTCTTATGTCTTGTCTTTTTACGATAAGGATTGAACTGCTGCTGATTCTTCATTGGTCTTTGTGTTGGCATACCAGTTGTAGGATCAATGTTACCTAACTGTTTCATGACCTTACGTGACTGTTCAAACTGTTTTAATAGCTTATTCACTTCAGTCACAGGCTGACCACAACCCTTGGCAATTCTTTCTTTACGTGATGAATTAATCATATCAGGATTTGCACGTTCTGCTTTAGTCATAGAATAGATGATTGATTCAGTCATCTTCATCTTAGCAGCTGCATCATCATCATTTAAATTAGGAATCTTAGGCATTCCTGGGATCATCTTTAATAAGCCAGATAAAGGACCCATCTTCTGAAGTTTCTTCATCTGATCAAGCATATCATCTAAACCAAAAGTGCCGGCTTTCATCTTATTGAAAACTTTCATACTTTCTTTTTCATCATAGACATCCTGTACCTTTTCTACAAGGGAAACAACATCCCCCATACCAAGGATACGATCTGCCATACGGTCAGGATAGAAATAATCGATTTCATCTAATTTTTCACCTGTACCGATATATTTAATAGGAACATGAGTGACATGTCTAATAGAGAGTGCGCCCCCACCACGTGCGTCACCATCTAACTTAGTTAAAACTGCGCCGGTGATTCCTAGTCTTTCATTGAATGTTGAAGCGACATTAACGATTTCCTGACCAGCTAATGAGTCAACAACTAAAAGGATTTCATCAGGATGGGCAATTTCTTTAACGTTTGCAAGCTCCTGCATCAACTTTTCATCAATCTGTAAACGACCAGCAGTATCGATGATTACTACATCGTTGTGATCATCACGTGCTTTAGCTAAAGCTTCAGTAACGATTTTTTCTACAGGTGTATCAGTTCCTTTAGAGAATACTGGAATATTAAGCTGTGCACCTAATGTCTTTAACTGATCAATGGCTGCAGGACGATAAATATCGCCAGCAACTAATAAAGGCTTCTTACCTTGTTTTTCAGTGATTAATTTAGCAATCTTACCAGCAGTTGTAGTTTTACCTGAACCCTGTAAACCAACCATCATGATGATTGTAGGATCTTTAGAGTAGTCTACAGTCACCATTTCTGTACCAAGTAATGATACTAATTCATCATGAACAATCTTGACAAGAACCTGTCCTGGTTTTAATGAACCAATAACGTTCTGACCGATTGCTTTTTCTTTTGTATTTGCAATAAACTCTTTAACTACCTGGTAGTTAACATCGGCTTCAAGTAAAGCCAAACGGATTTCACGAAGCATCTCCTCCATGTTTGCTTCAGTAAGAGTCGCTTGTCCTGTTACCTTTTTTAATGTCTCTTGGAGTCTATCTGATAAAGATTCAAAAGCCATAATTACCTCCCTAGATATTCTTCAGCATTTCAAGATATTCATCAATATCTTCATGCTTCTTATTCTTTTCTTCTTCAATCTTATTAATTAAATCAAGTCTCTTGCGATGATTTTCAAGAATATGTAATTTAGATTCATACTTCTCTAAACTCATCACCGAACGCTTAATATTATCAAAAACAGCATTTTTAGAAACACTTAAGTCTTCAGCTATTTCTGATAAAGACAGATCTTCCTCATAGTAGAGAGAAAGATACTGTTTCTGTTTGTCTGTCAACAATTCTCTATAACAATCCATCAAGAGGATGACTTGTTCTTTCTTTTTTAATTCTTCATCCATCATCTTACTCCATCAGATCATTACATAAACCATAAATATACTGTTCAAGATCAAATTCCTGTAAATCATCAATCTTTTCACCTAAACCAATAAACTTAACAGGGATATTGAGCATATCCTTAATAGAAAGAATAATACCACCCTTAGCAGTACCATCCATTTTAGTAAGGACAATACCAGTAATATCTGTAATCTTAGAGAATTCTACAGCCTGTGAAATACCATTCTGACCTGTTGTTGCATCTACTACAAGTAATGTTTCCTGAGGTCCTTCTGGTACAACTCTCTTGATGATACGATTCATCTTTTCAAGTTCCTTCATTAAGTTTACTTTATTCTGTAAACGTCCTGCTGTATCACAGATGAGTACATCATAACCGCCTGCTTTTGCCTGTTCTAATGCATCAAAGATAACAGAAGATGGATCTCCTCCTTCTTTACCCTTAACACAAGGAATATTTAAACGGTTTGCCCATTCAGCAAGCTGTTCAATGGCACCAGCTCTAAATGTATCACCAGCAGCCACCATAACCTTCTTGCCTTCTTCATGCATGATCTTATTGGCAAGCTTAGCGATAGTAGTTGTTTTACCTGCACCATTAACACCAACCATCAAGATGACTGTTAAGTCATTTTCTGCATAGTTGATCTTAGTTGTCATATATGAATCATTAGCATAGATGACAAACATCTTATCAACGATAATATCATTAATCGCATGAGGATCCTTGATATTTTCAAGACGTACTTCCTTCTTGATTTCATCTACAATCTTCATAACCATGTTGACACCAACATCGCTCATGATCAGGATATTTTCTAACTCATCAAAATATTCATCGTTGATTTCACGATATCTTGCGGCTAACGCATTAATTTTAGATGAGAAAGAAGCAGATGATTTATCAAGACCAGCAACATACTTCTCATTCTGTTTTGTAGATTTACCTACAAATGTTTCTTTAATCTTCTGAAAAAATCCCATAATGCATCCTCCTAACTGCTTGCATATTCAGTGGCATCCTTAAGCTTAACACTGACAAGCTTAGTGACACCTTTTTCCTGCATTGTAGCCCCATATAACAGGTCACATTCAGCCATAGTTCCTTCACGATGTGTAACGACAATAAATTGTGTCTGATCTGAGAAACTACGTAAATACTTCGCAAAACGCTCTACATTCGCAATATCAAGTGCGGCTTCTACTTCATCGAGAATACATAAAGGAGATGGCTTGACGCTGATCATCGCAAATAAGCAGCTTAATGCGATTAATGCATTTTCTCCTCCTGAGAAAGAATGCAGCTTAGCAGCCTTTCCAGGTGGCTGTGCTTCGATATCAATACCTGTTTCTAGAATGTTATCTGGATCAGTATATTTAAGTGAAGCATGTCCTCCGCCAAATAAATAACGGAATACATCGTTGAATGCCTTATTAATGGCTTCAAATGAAGTGCTGAACTTCTCAACCATAATAGCATCCATATCTTTAATAGCTTTTAATAAGCTATCCTGTGCTTCTAATAATTGTGAACGCTGTGTACTTAGTGTTTCATAACGTGTACTTACATCATTGTATTGTTCAATGGATTCTACATTAACATGTCCTAGTGACGCAATACGCTGTCTTAAATCACGTACTTTATCCTTAGCCTTATCAATATCAATGGACATATCGGCTTTTTCCTGCGCATGTTCAAAAGTCATTGCATATGCATCATTAAGTCTTAATAAGTAGTTCTGAATCTCTGTTTCTAAACGAGACTTTGCGACCTTCTTATCCGTACTCTGACTTTCTACATCTTTTAAAGCAGCACGATGTTCACGTAAACGACGAGACACTTCTTCGTTTTCATTCACATAACCCATACGGATTGTACGTTTTGCCTGAATTGTTTCTTTTAATTCATCACGACGTCTTTTTGCATCATTTAAACGATCAAGTAATTCATTGTTTTGAGTGCCTTTGATGACTTCATCAAGTTCGACACTCTGGTGTGTCAAGTTTTCATAATCAGCCTTTGCAACTTCATATTCATTCTTCTTGTTTGTGACAACAAGTTCAAGTTTTGCGAGAGACATCTGTTTCTGCATAAAGAGCTGTCCGATTTCTCTTCCCTCATTTTCTAATGTATGAAGATCGGACTTCATCTTATTAAGATCTTTTTCTTGTTGATCTAATGTACGAGACACACGTTCTAATTCTCTTTTAGACATCATCGAATTATTTGTATGCTTGTTTGCCCCACCAGTTAAAGAACCACCTACATTGATGATATCTCCTTCAAGGGTGACAACACGATAACGATGATAAATAGATTTTGCGATTTCTGTCGCATGATCTAGATAATCAGCTACAATTGTATTACCTAACTGGTTTAATACAACATCACTAATAGACTTATCATAAGTCACAAAATCACTCATTACACCTAAGTATCCAAGAGACTGTTCAGCAAGCATCTTTGCTTCATCTCTTAATAATCTAGGTTTCATTGTATCAATAGGTAGGAATGTCGCACGTCCTGCCTTATTCTTTCTCAAGAAATAAATAGCTTCTTTTGCCTGATCATTTGTACGAGTGACAATAAATTGCACCGCCCCACCTAGCGCTGTTGCAAGTGCTGTTTCATAGGTTTCTTCTGTTTCAATCAGATCACCTAAAGTACCACAAATACCAGATAAAGAATTTTTCGCACCTAAAATAGTACGTACACCATAGCTGTAGCCACTCTTATTCTCAATAATATCAGTCAATCTTGTCTTCTCAGTACGAGAATTATGAATGTCAATATTCTTCTTTTCAATAAGAGAGCGAAGATTAGCCTGTTGTTTCTTATTTAAAGAATCTTTCTGTGCCAAATCATTTTTTTCTTTCTTGACATCATTATAACGCTTCACTCTATCGTTATAATCTATAATCGCATCTTGAAGAATAGACTTCATACTTGCTTTCTTTTGTTCTATATCTTCCTGGCTTGTTGTTTCTAATATATGCTTACGATTGGCATCAATTTCAACCTTCTGTGTTTCAAGGCTACTGACTTCATTCATTGCCTCTAATAGCTTTTCCTGAAGTTCATTGACTTCCTGGTCAAGAGCATACATCTTCTTTTCAAGTTCTTCACTCTGCTTTTCATCAAGAATAACAGCACCATCATTGGTAATACGTTCATTTTCTAGGTCTTCTAACTCTTTATTTAAAGTCTTTAATTCTTCAGAAAGAGTACTGATTTCCTTTACTAGCACTGAAACTTCTACTTCCTGTAGTTCTTCCTTGAACTCTAAATATGTTTCAGCCTTTTCTTTTTGTCTTTTCAATGGTCCTATCTGTCGTTCTAATTCACTACAGATATCCTGAACACGGTCTAGATTGTCTGTTGTACGTTCAAGCTTTCTGACTGTTTCAATCTTACGCTTCTTATATTTTGCAACACCTGCTGCCTCTTCAAACATCGCACGTCGATCTTCTGGTTTGCTTTTCACAAACTCATTGATATTATTCTGAGAAATAATAGATAAAGAATCTCTACCAAGACCTGTATCCATAATCAAATCAGTAATATCCTTTAAACGGCACTGTTCTCTATTTAATAAGAATTCTGAATCACCTGTACGATAAAGACGACGTGTGATTTCTATTTCATTAGAATTAAAATCAAGAAAATGATCTTCGTTATTAAAGACAAGTGTCACTTCTGCTTCACCCTGTGCTTTACGATCTTCACTTCCAGAGAAAATGACATCCGTCATTGTTTCTCCACGCATTGCCTTTGCAGACTTTTCTCCTAGTACCCAGCGAATGGCATCAGTAATATTTGATTTACCACATCCATTAGGCCCTACTATTCCAGTAATACCTGGCATGAATTCAACTACACTTTTATCCGCGAAGGATTTAAAACCATGAAGTTCAATTCGCTTTAAATACATGTTATTCCTCTCTAATCTAAAATAACTTTGCCGTCTTCAAAGCCCTTTACGATTGCAAGAGACTGTACTTTATATCCAGCTTCTTCAATTCTATGTCTTCCCTGCTGGAATCCTTTTTCAACGACAATACCAATACCTTCTACTGTTGCACCTGCCTGATTACATAAGTCAATCATGCCCATAACAGCTTCACCATTGGCTAAGAAATCATCCACGATTAATACATGGTCTTCTGGACTTAAGTATTTCTTAGAAATCTGTCCAATATAGTCTTTATTCTTAGTATAAGAATGAATTTCTGTAGTATAGAAATCATTGTCAGTGATTGAAGAAGAACCCTTCTTAGTAAATACTACATGACAATTATTGAATTTCTGTGCAACGACAACAGCTAAACCAATACCGCTTGCTTCAATAGTAACAATCTTGTTGATTGGTTTATTGTTATATCTTTCATAGAATGCATCTGCAATCTTATTAAATAACTCTACATCAATCTGATGATTTAAAAAACTATCTACTCTTAATACATTTTCATTAATAACATATCCGTCTTCTAAAATCTTCTTCTTTAACTCTTCCATCTTCACTAATCCTTTTTCTTTTTTGTGAGTCCTGTAAACATCTCATATGGGATATAAACAGTAAATACAGAACCAACATCTTCTTGTGATTCTACATCTATTTTATAGTGATGTAAATCAATAATCCTTTTTACTATAGATAAACCAAGTCCATTTCCTTCAATTGTACGTGATTTATCCTGTCTATAGAATCTTTCAAAGATATGAGAAATAGCATCCTGGCTCATTCCCACACCTGTATCTTCAAATCTTACCTGTAGTTCAGTGGCTGTTCTTCTTACTTCTACTGTTACTACACCATGCTCATTCGTATACTTGATCGCATTACTTAATAAATTGATCCAGACCTGCTCCATACGGCTTTCATCCGCTTCAATGATGAATTCCTTTTTAGGATGAATGAATTCTATTTCGATATCCTTACTTAAAGCCGCATTGTCTTCCATCTCAATAACACGGTTAAGCTGTTCAATAAGTGGGAATTCACTCTTATCTAATGATGTATCTTCACCATCTAATAATGTTAATTGAAGCATATTCTTAGATAGATGAGACAAACGATTTGAATTGAACAATATAATATCAGCATATTTCTGTCTTTGTTCATCTGTCAGATTCTCATTCTTTAATATCGTCGCAAATCCACTAATAGCCGTTAAAGGTGTCTGGAACTCATGAGATACATCCGATATAAATTGTTGGCGGATTGTTTCCTGCTTAGCGAGTCTTACTGCCATTTGATTGAAGGAAGCATACAATGAGGATATTTCATCCTTTCCTTCATAATTGACACGCACCTTATAATTCCCTTTCGCAAGCTCATCAGTGACCTTTGTGAGACGTGAGATTGGTTTCACAATAATATCTGCAACAATCAGGAAGACAATACTTCCTGTCATCATAAAGATGATAGCTGCACTTGTATAAGACTTCATAAAGATATCTTTTGTAGCAGAAAAATCCTTCTGAACTGTAATCACATATGTCTGATTATCAATTTTAAATGCTTTCGCATATTGCGAAATGATTCCTTCACTACGTAATGACTTATCTTTTGAAGTCGCAAGTGTTTTTAATTCATCATCTTTAAGTATAAGTTTCTTATTAACATGTCCAAAGCTTTTTGTCTGTCCTTCACATGTGACAGTAAAAGACATTTCTGATGTTTCTGAATAATCCGCTAAAATCTTATCCTGATCCTTATCATCAATTAACTTGATCAAATCTGCAATATGATCGGAAGAATGTTCTAACTCTTCTAATGCCAGTTGATCAGAGTCATGATTATAAGATCTGATTGTAAAGAAACAACAGATTGAAAAGCTTAATAAAGATGTTAATAAAAAACCAATTATAAGTTTACTATAAATAGACTTCATTACTCAACCTCTATTTTATAACCTAAGCCACGTACTGTCACAACTTTGAATCCTGGGAGATGCCCAAGATTCTCACGAATACGCTTAATGTGAACATCTACTGTACGATCAAAACCGTCATAATCCATTCCCCAGATTTTTTCAATTAGCTGTTCTCTTGTGAAAATCTGATTAGGATTCTTTGCGAGTTCAAATGCCAATTCAAACTGTTTTAAAGGAAGATGGATAATCTGATCCTGATAACGTACTTCATATTTATCACCATCAAAGATGACGTCACCAATCTTCACTACATTTGAAGAATTAATACTATATCGTTTTAAGATTGTTTTAACACGTGCCATTAATTCATCTGGGTCAAAAGGTTTTGTAACATAGTCATCAATACCTAAAGAGAACCCTCTTAATTTATCTTTTGATTGTGATTTAGCTGTCAACATAATGACTGGAAATTCACGATATTGTCTCATCTGTTCAACAAGTTCAAAACCATCCATTCCGGGCATCATGATATCTACAACAGCCAAATCAATATATTGGTTTTCTACTATATCCAATGCTTCTTCAGCATTAGCTGCTTCAATTGTATCAAAACCTGCTTTATCAAGATAGAAACGCACTAATTCTCTAATATGCATTTCATCATCTACAACCATGATTTTAGATTTCATCTTATTTCACCTCATTTTTTCTCATTATATCATACTTATTGCATCATGAAGAGATGAAAGTAAGTCCTCAAGCTGATCTAGACTCGAAAGTGTTGCACCTGAAGCAAGGGCATGTCCTCCCCCACCAAACTTAGCAGCCACTTCATTAATAATCGCATTTCTAGAACGAATAGAGACACGATAGACATTATCTTTCGTATTTTCTGTAATAGCACACCAGACTTCAAATTCCTTGACATTCGCAAGTGTATTGACGTAGCTAGAGCCTTCTTCACGACTAATACCTAATTCTTTAAGGTCTTCATCCTTCAATATATAGTAAGCCACTTTATCATTGACTTTATAATTGTTCAAGATAAACTGTGTGACTTTTAAATCTTTTTCTTCTCTTAAATACATTGTTTGATAGATTTCTTCAATATTAATACCTGATTCTAATAAGTAAGATGCTGCCTTGAATGTACGAGCATCTGTAGAGCGATACATAAATCTATTTGTATCACCAATAATACCCATATATAAAGAACGTGCACCTTGTTCATTTAAAGAATAAGTATCCTTTACTTCTTCTAATAATAGAGAAACAATCTGAGAAGCACTTGATGCAGTGGCATCTTCAATATTGATATCTCCATAAGAATCTACGACGATATGATGATCAATCTTAATGATCTTCTCACATACTGAAATATCACCATCAATACGTTCACGATTAGCTGTATCAATCACAATACCTAGAGTAGGAAGTTCTTTTTCTTCATCTATAGGGGCATTGAATTTTTCCCATAAAACATTCTCAAAGCTCCCTTTTAACACAACATTGATTTCTGGAAAGTTTTCTTTCAAGAAACAATACATACCTACAGTAGAACCAAAAGCGTCATAATCAGGATTAATATGACGATATAAGAATACTTGTTTATATTGTTTTAATAAATTAATTATTTTATCCATAATTTAACCCACCTTTTCACCCATTTTAACATACTTTCATACAAATAAAAAAGACAGAAATCAATATATGACTTCTGTCTGCCATTTTATCCTAAATGCAATAGTTTCATAGTATCTCTAGCGATTTCTACTTCTTCGTTTGTAGGGATTACAAAGACATCAATCTTAGAGAACGGATGAGAGATTAATCTATTTTCGTCTGAACGAATCTCATTTGATTCTTCATTTAAGAATACGCCTAGTGCACGAGAACAATCATCGATAATCAAACGTCTTAAGTAAGCAGCGTTTTCACCTACACCTGCAGTGAAGGCAATTGCATCTAAGCCACCTAATTCTACGAAATACTGACCAATATATTTAGAAACAATACGTGAATATAATAAACCAGTTAATAATGCACGTTCATCACCTTCATTGAATAAAGCATTTTCAATATCACGTGAATCTGAAGAAATACCTGAAATACCAAGCATTCCTGATTTCTTATTATAGATATCTAATACTTCATCAGGTGTTTTATTTAATTTCTTACATAAGTAAGGCATGATAGATGGATCGATTGTACCACATCTAGAGCCCATCATTACACCTGCTAGTGGTGTGAATCCCATTGATGTATCAATACACTTACCATCTAATACTGCAGAAAGTGATGCGCCATTACCTAAATGACATACGATGATACGTGAATGTTTTGGATTACCTAATTCTTTAATAACCTGTTCAGAAACATATTTATGACTTGTACCATGTGCACCATATTTTCTGATTTTATAGTCTGTGTAATATTCTAATGGTAATGGATATAAATATCTTTCTCTATCCAATGTCTGATGGAATGCTGTATCAAATACGAATACATGTCCCACTCCTGGAAGAGCTTCTTTGAATGCGCGATATCCTACTAAGTGTGCAGGGTTATGTAGTGGTGCTAATTCACATAACTCTTCTACCTTACTTACTACGTCTTCATTTACAACAGCACTAGAATCAAAGTATTCACCACCATGTACAATACGATGTCCTACCCCTTCAATTTCTTCTAGCTTTTCAACAATTTTTTCCTTAACTAATGCTTCTAACACTAAAGAAACAGCGACCTTATGGTCTGGAATAGGTAATTTTTCTGTTTTCTTCTGTCCATTATGTTTAATAGTAAAAATTCCTTCTTCTAGTCCAATTCTTTCCACAATACCTGAGCAGATTACTAGTTCTGAAGGCATCTCTAATAACTGGAATTTTAATGATGAACTACCAGCGTTTACCGCCATGATTTTAGCCATATTATAACCTCCTTAAAATCATATAATTTTATTTTACTAAAATTATACATAAAAGACAACAACAATCTGTAAGCGTTCTCATACAAATGTGTAAATTTTTATTGGAATTTATACAAAAAGTACTTGCATAGTATATTTATACATGGTATATTAAGTAGGCAGTCCGATGCAGACATACTCAAGAGGCTGAAGAGGCTCCCCTGCTAAGGGAGTAGGTGGGGTAACCTGCGCGAGGGTTCAAATCCCTCTGTCTGCGCCATTGCAAATGGTCTGGTAGTTCAGTTGGTTTAGAATGCCGCCCTGTCACGGCGGAGGTCGCGGGTTCGAGCCCCGTCCAGACCGCCATTTGTAATTTAACACTTCTTCGGAAGTGTTTTTTTATTTATATATACTTTAAATGCCAGACATTGTCTGGCATTTCGTATTATAGAACTAGAAGTTATTCAAGTAATAATTCTAGTTTTTTATTTTATCTAGAAGTGATATCATATCACTGAAGAGAAGTTAATCAATATAACTTGAGACATCCGTAAGGTAAGCTCGTAAACAACGATTGATAGCTATGACTATTAATGTATCGTTCTTCTCTTCACTAAATAAACATACTGACTAGAAGTTGCTTATATTTAACTTCTAGTCTTTTATTTTGTAGGCATACATTATAATAGACTTAAGAAAGCAGAGAGATCAGGCATTGGAAACACAGTTGTGATTTCGTAACAAAAAGTTCTCTGCTTCCTTTTATGACATGAGTCAGTTTATATCCAAATAGGCCTTTTGATTTATTGATAGAGCCTGCATGTAAGACGAAAATAGATAGTCATAAATCGGGAAGTTATGCTTTCGAATATTCAAAGAAAGAAGGAATGATCTATGAAAGGTCCAATAGTATCCATTGATGTCTCTAAGGGTAAATCAGATTACCAGGCATTCAAGAATCTGAATGTGAAGTATACAGGCTCACGTTCAATAAAGCACACCAAAGAAGGATTTGATGAGATAGTGAATCTTGTCAGAGAGATGGAAAAGAAGCTGGAAGCAGAAGTATGTGTTGTTTATGAGGCAACAGGAGTTTACCATCGTGTCCTTAAGAAAGTGCTTGAAGACAACAATATCAAACAGTTTATTATTAATCCACTGTTATGAAATGACCGTTGTCAAGACATAAATAAACTTTCATAATATTTCTATTAAGTTTTATCATCAAG
>NZ_DAWDDM010000012.1:0-15036 GCF_052354645.1 Catenibacterium sp. | reverse complement strand
GAAGACTTCTTCTAATACGATGAACTCTTTGCACGAAGTAATGACTACTTCCCAGTCAAAGAATAGAAAAAATAAAATTTATTATGTTGATACAAAAGGAAAGTCTTCTAATTACCTTACCAAGAAATTAAATGTCAATGTCTCTACACCTTGTACATTTATTATTAAAAAAGGTAAAGTGACTGCAAAATATCCAGGTGCTCTACAGTACTACTATTTCAAAGATTTTATAAATGCAAACCTATAAAAGAGATTGCCCGAAAGGCAATCTTTTTACTTGTAAAGTTTTTTATTAATATATATATGAAGTTTATATTTTGTATAATCTCCATAATTAATGGAGGTATGGATATGAAATATGCTTATATTAGAGTTTCTACTAAAGACCAGAATATTGATAGACAGGTAGAAGCAATGAAAGAGGCTGGTATTGATAAGAGTAAGATGTTTATTGATAAGCAGTCAGGCAAGGATTTTGAACGTAAGAATTATAAGAAGATGTTAAGAAAGCTGAAGGCAGGTGATGAAGTGTATATTAAGTCTATTGATCGACTTGGTAGAAATTATGATGAGATTATTGAACAATGGAGAATACTGACAAAAGATAAGGATGTAGATGTGAGTGTATTAGATTTTCCACTTCTTGATACAAAAAATAAGATCAATGGCTTAACAGGAAAGTTTATTGCAGATCTTGTATTACAGATACTGTCCTATGTTGCCCAGATAGAAAGAGAAAATATTAGACAAAGACAAGCTGAAGGTATTAGAATTGCAAAAGAAAAAGGTGTGAAGTTTGGTAGACCAGTCATGGATATTCCAGAGAATTTTGATTCTATTTATCAGCTTTGGGAGAATAATTTAATTAGTTTAAGAGAAGCAGGAAGGATGCTGGAAATAAGTCATACGACATTCCAGAGACTTGCAAAAAGATATAATAATAAAGATGTCAGCCGTTAAGCTGACATCTTTTTACTTCTTGAATTCTATTTCATTAAGTGGTACATCATTTTTTAACTTGTGGTTACAATTAGGACATCTCTGTTCTACACCAGTCACAAAACTTCTAGACTTTGTAAAAATATCAACATGACCACATGAGTCACAACGACATCTTTTCATTAAAGTAAAATTATAAGCCATAAGTAAGATATAAAGCACAACAGTCCCAATAGTTCCAGGTAAACCCCATGACATAAAGAAGCTGACTAATATACCAATAATTAATAAGAAGTTAGAACCGATTTCTATTCTTCTAATTGTTTTCGCATATTGATTTCTACTTTTCATATATTCTCTCCACTCTTGGTGAAATGAGACAGATGATTTCATAAGGGATTGTATTGATTTCTTTAGCCATTTTCGCAAGTGAGATATGTTCTCCAAAGATTTCTACATCATCCCCAGGTTTTACATTTTCATCTACCTTCACCATGCACTGATCCATACATACTCTTCCTACTACAGGATAGTAATGACCATTAATATAGACTTCTCTACCCTGATTAGCACGTGTAAATCCATCTGCATAACCAATTGGTAAAGTCGCAATATATTGGTCCTCATCAGCTGTATAAGTCATACCATAACCAATCTTTTCACCTTTAGGTACAACTTTAACCATAGCAACTTTTGTATAAAGACTCATAGCTTGTTTTAAATCACTATTTTCTTCACCACGTGGATCTACACCATACATCGCAATACCAATACGTGTCAAATTACCATAGTCTGAATGATGGAACATCATAGCAGCTGAGTTATCACAATGAATATATTTAAAACGGTTATTACCTACAATAGATTTAAATAAAGCCAATTGTTTTTCATATTCATCATCCTGAGAGAAATCATCTGCTGTCGCAAAATGAGTAAAGATTCCTTCTACATCAATTTTAGAAGAATCAATCATTTCCATAGCCTTTTCAAATTCTTTTTCTGTCTTAAAACCAATTCTGTTCATTCCTGAATCAATGCTTAAATGAACCTTAACAGGAGCATCATAGTGATGCATTTCATTAATCTTATTTAAGTAATCAAAAGAGAATAAAGCAAGGCTGATATTCTTCTTAATCGCAATATCTAAGTCTTCTAGTGGTATTGCACCTAATACTAGAATATCCTGCTTTACACCTAAGTCTCTTAAGTCTACAGCTTCTTTTAAAGTAGCTACTGCAAACATCTGAATAATAGATTCATCCTTTAAAACAGAAGCAACTTCCTTATAGCCATGTCCATACGCATTTGCTTTAATGATAGCCACCATAGGCTTTTTAGTTTTTTTATATAATGTTTCTACATTTTCTTTAATATAATCTAAACGTACTTTTGCATACGTATCACGATAACGTGTCATTTTATATTCCTCTTTTCCTCAAGTAAAAAGTATAAACTAGAGATTTATACTTTTCAAGAACTGTTTGAAAAAGCAGCACTAACGTGCTGCTTAAAAGTCTGATAAGTGACCATCTTTTCTATCGACACGATAACGGTAACGGCATAATTCCAGCATTGGAAGATCAGAATCAGAATCAGAATAACCATAAGAATGATCATAATCTATTTCTAGATCATGTTCTTTCATATACTGATTAATTCTAGTCACCTTTGCTTTACCTTTACAGTTCTCACCAATAATACGAGATGTATAATGTCCATCCTTTATTTGTGTCTTTGTACCCATTAACTCATCACAAGGAAGTGTATTAAAGCGCATATAAGCTTCAGCACTGGCAGTGACAAGGAATACTAAACATCCTTCTTCCTGTCTCTTCTTCATCTCTTCAACCATATGAGGGTAATAAGTAGGTACGATATCCTTTTCATAACAGTCTTTGATTTCTTCTTCAGTGAGTAAATCTAAAGGGAAATGAACCCATGATTTCATTGATTCCATAGAACAGATATGTAATACATAACCAATTCCATATGGAATAAGTGGAAGAAAACGGAATACTGATAAAGGATACTTCTTTAAAGTATAAGACAATAGCTTCCTAATAGAATCACCATGAGCTATTGTATAATCAAAATCAAAAAATGCACACTTCTGTTTCATCAAGCAATCTCCAATGCGACTTCCATCATTGCAGTAAATGTCTTTTCTCTTTCTTGGGCAGTAGTTTCTGGTTCATCATTGACTAAAGAATCAGAGATTGTAAGTAATGTGAGAGCATTCTTACCTAAATAAGCAGCTGTTGCAAATAATGCATAAGATTCCATTTCTACTGCTAGCACACCCATTCTAGACCATTTTTCTACAGAAGTTGTATCTGCATGATAGAAAATATCAGATGCTAATACATTACCTACATGGTAGTTGATCTTCTTTTCTTTTGCGAGTGTAACAGCTTTTTCTAATAATGAATAAGAAGAAATAGCTGAGAAAGTACCTGGTAATTCATATTGATGGGCAAAGTTAGAGTCTGTACATGAACCCTGAGCAATAATCACATCTCTAATATGTACATTCTTCTGCATAGAACCTGCACTACCGATACGAATGATGTTTTCTACGTCATATTGTGTGAATAATTCATAAGAATAGATACCAATAGAAGGCATACCCATTCCTGAACCCATAATAGAAATCTTCTTTCCTTTATAAGTTCCTGTATAACCAAACATATTTCTTACAGCGTTGAACTGTACAACATCTTCTAAATATGTTTCTGCCAGATATTTTGCACGTAATGGGTCTCCTGGCATTAAGACTGTTTTTGCGATATCACCTTTTTTTGCTTCATTGTGTGGTGTTGCCATAATTCGATCTCCTTTTATAATAATTTTTTAGATTTGGTTTCTTACCTAATATGATTGCTTTTTTGAGTACCTTATATTCTTTACTAGAATAACCTGCTTTCGCAAATGACTCTGTCATTATGACAGGAGCCTGGTTATCACTCAAGCCATCATATAATGCGATATCTTTCTTATAGGCTAAAATATGTGTATCAATATCAATCATATGCAGCTGGATGTTTTCATCATCCTTGAAATCATCTATTAATATTCTACAATTTCCACAGGACTTAAGTCCATAGACTTTTACAGAATATATATTCTTTTTACATGATGTACTACTTAACAGTAAACCTACGATTATTAAAATCTTGAGTAGGTTTCTTTCCATTTGTGACACGTTCAATATCTTTTGCAAGTATTTCTTCATCATCTGTTTCATATCCTAGTAAGGCAAAATAACCTTTTACATAAATAAATGGACCTAAACCATAATATTCATCATCAAAATCCTTTAAAGAATTGATTGCTTGATTATAATGGTCTGTTGTTTTTGTATCATCCATATCATACATCTTGATTGTAATATTCTTATAACGTTTCTTTAAATAAGGTATCGCATTTTTCTTAAAAGCGATACATTCAGAACATGTCTTAACTGAATAAAATTCAATAGTGACAGGTTTAGGTAATGCAACCTTCTTTTGTGTACATCCTGTTACTAATAATAAACTTAATAGACATACGATCCATTTCTTCAAATACATCACTCCTCTAATACATCAGCACATTCTTTTAAATATTTGATGATAGGTAACTGTTGTGGACAAACACCCTCACATTGCCCACATTCTATACATTCAGATGCTTTCGCACTCTTTTCTATAATACCTTCATAACGATCCTTGGCTTTATCCTTCATACCATAGATCTTATACCAGTTCATTGCCTTGAAAATATCTGGTATTTCAATACCCATTGGGCATCCTGGTGTACAATAACGACATGCAGTACATGGAATAGATTCAATGGCATCTAATGCCTTTTGTGCTTTCTTAATTGTATTCTGTTCTTCTTCACTTAAAGGTTTAAAATCTTTCATATAAGAAATATTATCTAGTACCTGTTCCATTGTACTCATTCCACTAAGTACTGTAATAATACCATCTAGCGATGCCACATAACGTACAGCCCATGATGCAATAGACATATGAGGATTCGCATTATGTAGTATTTCTCTGACTGATTCAGGTGGTGAGGCCAGTGTACCACCCTTAATAGGTTCCATTACAACAATAGATTTCTGATGCTTTCTCGCAATTTCATAATTGGCACGTGATGTAATAGCTGGGTTTTCCCAGTCTGCATAGTTTAATTGTAATTGTACAAATTCTACATCAGGATGCTTAGTGAGTAATTCATCTAATAATTGTGGTGTCCCATGGAAAGAGAAACCATAATGTTTAATAAGTTCCTTTGCTTTTGCATCCTTCACAAAGTCCCATATATGATACTGATCATATAAAGCCACATTGGCATCAGATAATGCATGTAGAAGATAATAATCAAAATATCCTGCACCAGTTCTCTCTAAGCTGACCTTTAATTGTGCCTGACAGCTTTCTTCATCATGACACATCATCTTTGCATTGATTTTAGACGCTAGTGTATAACAATCTCTAGGATAACGTTCTACAAGTGCCTTTCTTGTTGCTTCCTCTGATCCTTCATAAACATAGGCTGTATCAAAATAAGTCAGTCCAGCATCCATAAAGGCATCTACCATCTTCTTTGTTTCTTCAATATCAATTTGTCCATGAGTGCGTGGTAAACGCATCATACCAAAACCAAGCTTTGGTGTATGTTCTCCAAAATAAGTCATGTTCTCAACTCCTTTACTCTATTTTATCACAAAAAGCTTCCCAACTAGGAAGCTCTTTTCGTAAATATAAATGCAACACCTATATCTTTATTTTCAGCATGAATATCATAGCCATACATGTCCGCAATCTTAGATACAATGGATAAACCTAAACCAAACTGACCCTTTACTCCTTTTACATAAGGGTTAAAAAGATCTTCTTTCTTATCTTCATCTATAGGATCACCATCATTATAGATAATAAGTGTATCTTCTTTTAAAGTAATCTTAATAACAGATTTCATATAACGTGATGCATTATCAATAATATTTTCTATCGCTACACGCCAATGTTCTTCATTACCAATAAAAGCCACATCATCTAAGTCTGTTTCTATATGGATATGCTGCATTGCTTCCATTTGCATGACGATATGTTCAATTAAGTCTTTGATAGGGAAAGGTTTTAATTCACTTTCCTCAGCACTTAAGTAATCTAATCTATTTAAATAGAGTAAGGATTTTACTTTATGTTCTAAACGATCTGCATTTTCTAGGATAATATCCATAGAACTGTCCTTATCACCATATGGGTAGATATCATCCTTCACACTCTGTCCATATGTCTTAATAAGTGCAATAGGTGTTTTTAAGTCATGAGAAATATTATGAATCATTTCTTCTTTGACTTTTTCCTGCTTCATGAGTTCATCTTTCATTGTGACAATCGCATTTCCTACAACACCTATTTCATCTTGTCGATCCATGACTAAAGTTGCTTCTTCACGATTCGCAATAGAATCCACATATGTTTTAATCTTCTTTAAAGGACGAATAAGAGAAATAACCCATAAGACGAGTACTAATGCGAAAATAGTGAGTACTGCATAAAGAATATAAATAATACGATTACGGATATCAGTGATCAGCTTATCTGAATAAGAATTAGACATAATAGAAATCAAATACTCATTATCCACCTTCATAATACGATAATAATAGGTTTCTCTCGCATAAGTTCCTTTACTTTCTATAGTATTATGTCTTCTACTATTCACAATCTTCTCTAAATCACGTCCAAATAAATAGTTATATAGTAATGTCAATGTAGTGGCATCTCCATGAAGATTACTAAATGTAAAGGCATTTTCTGTAGGATCATAAACAATTGTATAGATTGCCTTCTCTTTATTATTAGAAGGCATAAAGTCATATTCTACAGAATCTCTTTGTGATGTCTCTAGCTTTTCATACATCTGATCATCAATAATATCATGCACATTAGAATCTACAATAGGCATTACAACAGCCACTAACATGATAGCTAAACCAAGTATTACTACAAGAAGCTGTTTTAATAAAGAAAAAGATTTAAACATTAGTCTAGTCTATAGCCAAAACCATAGATTGTCTTAATATTGATATTTGGCATCTTCTTTCTTAAACGTCTTAAAGTATCATCTACAACACGGTCACTACCAAAATAGTTTTCATCCCAGACACGTGTTAAGACCTGTTCACGAGAAATCGCAATACCTTTATTTTTCATAAAATAAAGAAGCAATTCATATTCTTTAGTAGTCAGATCTATTTCATGGTCATTTTCTAATACTTTACGTTTAGATTCATCCACCATATAACCATCAATATCAATCATTTCAGTATCTTTATAGACACGCTTTAAAACGTTATGAATACGAAGAATCACTTCCTTCATATTAAATGGTTTTGTGATATATTCATCACAGCCCTTTTCTAAACCAATGATTCGGTCAAAGTCCTGGTCTCTTGCAGACATAAAGACAATAGGCATATCAGGACGCTTTGATTTAATAGCTGTCAACAAATCGAATCCACTATTCTTATCAAGCATAATATCTACCAACCATAAATGTACATCATCATCACAATGCATTAAAGCTTCATCATAAGTATAGAAAGAAGTACATTCATATCCTTCTTTTTCTAAATATGTTCTTACTATATCATTCAAGTGTTTCTCATCATCAATAATATTAATTTTGTATTTCAAGAGACTCACCTCCCATATTTCATTATAAAGTGAAAATATTGCCACGAAAGTGGCAATATTTTGTTAGATTATGTGAATATTTAACGGCATAGCCTTTATCTTAAATAAGATTTACTACCTTAAGTACATTCTCATGACAAATTTCATCTGTCTGTGCTTCAACCATGACACGAATTAATGGTTCTGTACCAGATTCTCTTACTAAAATACGACCATCATCACCTAATGTTTCTGTCACTTCTTCAATTGCTTTCTTAATATCTTCATCATTTAATACTGTAGCTTTATCACTTACACGTACATTGATTAATAACTGTGGATAAATAGTTACTGGTTCAGTTAACTGAGCTAATGTCTTTTTATTTTCAATACATGTTTCAAGAATCTTTAATGATGTTAAGATACCATCACCAGTTGTTGCATGTTTAGAGAAAATAATATGACCAGACTGTTCACCACCAATAACGTTACCATTAGTAACCATGTTTTCATATACATACTTATCACCAACAGCAGTTTTAGCATAACCAATACCAATCTTATCTAAAGCCTTATAAAGACCAATATTACTCATGATTGTAGTAACGATTGTGTTATTCGCTAATTCATTGTTTTTCTTTAATTCCTGACCACATACATAAAGAATTAAGTCACCATCTACAACTCTACCAAATTCATCTACAGCTAAACATCTATCAGCATCACCATCAAATGCGAAACCAATATCTAAACCTTTTTCACGTACAAAGTTCTGTAATGCTTCCATATGTGTAGAACCACAATCAGTATTGATGTTTACTCCATCTGGATGATCATTGATAACATATGTTTCAGCTCCTAATGCATCAAATACTGCTTTTGCGATATTAGATGAAGCACCATTCGCACAATCTAAACCAACACGAACATTTCTAAATGCACGTTTAGGAATACTCATTAAGTAACCAATATATCTATTTCTACCCATTGAATAATCTAATGCACGACCAATTTCATCCTTAGTTGCATATGGAAGTTCATCAGTTAAACCATCAATATACATTTCAATCTGCTTTTCTACTTCAGCATCAAACTTCTGACCCTTATCATTGATTAACTTAATACCATTATCATAATAAGGGTTATGTGATGCAGAAATCATGATACCACAATCAAATCCATCAGTTCTTACAATATAAGATACTGAAGGAGTTGTAGTTACATGAAGAAGATATGCATCTGCACCACTTGCAGTTAAACCTGCAACTAATGCATATTCAAACATATAGCTTGAACGTCTTGTATCCTTACCAATAACGATTTTTGCTTTATGGTTACGGTTATAATACCAACCTAAATAACGACCTACTTTAAAAGCATGTTCTACTGTTAAAGTCTTATTTGCTTCTCCTCTAAAACCATCTGTTCCGAAATATTTACCCATTTTTTTGTCCTCTCTATTTCTTTTCAATAAACATAGTCACATCTACAGTTGTCTGTGACATCTTATTTATCTTGTCATTCCCCTGTAACGCAATACCGGATAATGTTGTTGATCCTGATAAATTAGAAACATCTACCTGACAAGTAATATAATTAATATCACTAATATCAGTACGCTTACCATAAATAGTTACAGTAGAGCTAGATAATTTATAATTTGTCATTTGATAGCCATCCTGCAATTGACCAACAAATTCTGGTTTAACTGGCACTTCCTTAGAATAAGAATCTACATGACAGCTCACATTGACCTTTTCTGGTGCAATTGTACATTGTACTTCATTACCATCGGCATCATATGCTTTAATTTCACATGCCTGCTGGAATGCTTTTGTCTTGCCTTCTACATCAATAAGCGCCTGGACCTTATCAATCTTATCCAGATTATTTTGTGTCGCTGTTATTGTAACACGTTTTGTAGATATTGTATCGACTGAAACGCTATATTTTTCATTTAATTTATCTTGGTTAATAAACTTATATCCTAAATCAAACTTCGCATCTACTTTAGGTAGAATCTTAATAGTCACTGTCTCAGGAATCAACATAACAGTCAAATCACTATCAAAATTTCTTGTTTTTAAAGTCACATGATGTGTTCCTTCATTATATTCAGATAAATCACAATAAACCTCATAATTACTAGTCAATTTAGTTGTATAGATATCCATAGAAGGACCAATTAATCCTATTTCTACTGTTGCAGGAAGTCCTGATACCTCATAACCTTCCTTTAAACCTTCTACCTGTACTGGCACTTTCTTTAAAGTTGCCCCTGCAGTAGTAGAATTCATGACATCTCCACCAGAGAATGAAACAAATAAAAATATTGCAAGCACAAACGAAAGAATACGTACAGAATGCTTATTGGCAAGAAGCTTATCTAATAGCTTATTAAAGTAGTTATAACCTGAAGAAAACTTTTCTACTGTTTTAGTATAAGTCTGTTCTCTTTCTTCTTTTTTAGCTTCTGTCTTCTCTTTATCAGACTTTTCTTCTTTCATAAACTGTAAGAAAAAATCCGTAGTAGAATCCGTCTGTTTCTTTTTCTTAGGATCACTCATGGTCTTCACCACCTTCATCATACCAGTTCAACTCTGCAATCAATTTAGAACGTAACTCATTTAAGTTAATTCTTGTAAGTTCTCCATTAGCTGCAAAGCTAACATTTCCTGTCTCTTCAGATACAACCACTGTCAAAGAATCAGTGATTTCACTAATACCAATGGCCGCTCTATGTCTTGCTCCATACTGTGAAGGAATTTCCTTATTAGTAGGAGGATAGAAACAGGCAGAAGCCACAATCATATCATTCTTAATAATAGTAGCCCCATCATGAAGAGGTGTGCCTTCATAGAAGATTGTAGTAAGTAGTTCTGCTTTAATAGAAGCAGACACTTTAACACCTGTATTAATGAAGTCCTGTAAAGACTGACGACGCTCAAATGTAATTAATGCACCTGTTTTATCCTTAGACATAGTTGTAATAGATTCAACAAGTTCATCCATAGCACGTTCTCTTTCATCATCAGATAAACGATGCTGTACTTCATTTTTAGTTTGTCCCATCTTCTCTAATAAAACACGTATTTCTGGTTGGAAAATGACTACAATAGCCAATACTCCCCATGTAATGACTGCATCTACAATAGTACCAAGAGTCACAAGTCCTAGAACACTCGTAATAGCCTTAACAAGAAGAACTACAATAACTCCTTTAAATAACTGCATAGTACGCATGTTTGTCTTAAACATCATGATACCATAGTATAATAAAACCCATACTGCCAATAAATCAATAGCCGATTTTACAAACTTCCAAATTATTGGTAATTCCGACGTAATAATATTAATCATAACATCAACCTCACTTACAAATATTATAACAGTTTTAGAAATTAATGAAAACAAACATTGATGTGTTACACTTATACTAATTTGTAAAGTAAGCCTTTTCAAAACAAGAAAAAGGGTGTAAAATACGTGACTAGGAGGCAGATTATGAATAACAAGATTATTATTGAAACTTCAGCTAGACATATTCATTTAAGTCAGGCTGATTTAGAAACTTTATTTGGTGAAGGTTATGAATTAACTAAGAAGAAGGATCTTTCTCAGCCAGGTCAGTTTGCATGTGTTGAAAAAGTAAAGGTAGTAGGAACTAGAGGAGAAAAAGCTATGTCTGTTCTTGGTCCTGTTAGAGATTATACTCAAATTGAATTAGCTCTTACTGATGCAAGATCATTAGGTTTAGAAGCACCTGTAAGAGGTTCTGGTGACCTTGCTGGTAGTGGTGCTTGTAAATTAGTTGGTCCTAAGGGTGAAGTTGAATTAACTGAAGGCGTTATTGCTGCAAAACGTCATATCCACTTCTCTCCAGAAGATGCAAAAGCTATGGGTATTAAGGATCGTCAGATTGTTAAAGTAGAAGTTGAAACAAATGGTCGTTCATTAGTATTTGGTGATGTTATGTGCCGTGTTAAAGATACTTATGCTACATTCATGCATATTGATACTGATGAATCAAATGCTGCTGGTGGACCTAAAGAAGGTACAATTATTGTAGACTAATATTAAAGGAGAAGCGTACTTCACTTCTCCTTTTTATTTTGTTGCATAGTTTTCAATTCTCTTGATCTTTTGTGAAAATAATTCTATTTCATGATTATCGAAATTCTCAAAGATATTCACATGATGTTCTTTAGGAATAACAGATCTATTTTTATTCATCACTGCAAGAACCATCTTTTCCTGAATACTTAAATCAGGATAATAAATAGCCCCACCTAGTCCTGCCATTGTCGTTACATTCTTTAAAATAGAATAATCAAATTCTTTTGTAATATAGCTCATGAATTCAGTATGGAATAAAGCTGTAATATAAATAGAATAATGCTTTTTAATCAGTAATCCCTGATTCTTTTTAATAAAATCCACCATTTTTGGATCAAGCGCACCATAATAAACAGGAACACCTAATACAATCGTATCTGTCTTTTCTAAGACAGCCATATCTAATTCATCTAGGTTCATTAATGTACATGTATGATCAAGATATGTATTAATGACACGTGCTATTTTGGCTGTTGCGCCATGTTTTGATGTATAGAGTATTGTAATCATCATCACCACTCCCCTTTACATAATTCTAAACTAAAAAAAACAAATAAAAAAGTGCCGAAGCACTTTTTTAATATTATTTATTTACTGCATCTTTAAGTGTAGAACTTGCTTTAAAAGCTGGTACCTTGCTTGCAGCGATTTCGATTGTTTCACGAGTTCTAGGATTAATACCAGTTCTCGCTTTTCTTTCTCTGACTTCAAAAGTTCCAAGACCTTTTAAAGCAACCTTATCACCTTCAACAAGTGCTTCTGATACTGCACTCACTAACGCATTGATTGCACGTTCTGCATCTGCTTTAGTTAATGAAGCACCTTCTGCAACCTTTTCTACTAATTCATTTTTCTTCATGAATAGATACTTCCTTTCTTTTTGACTTGTTCCATTATACCATCTTCAAACGGTCACGTATACACTTATAACAAATATTGATTATAGAGTAAACCATAACGCAAATAGACAATATTAAAGAATGAAACTGTATCAATAAAGCCAGAAATAGAAGACTGTGTATAATCACTTTCTTCACCATTAAGATGATAGTAGTAATCTACTTCAGGATTTGCATAATCCTCATTCATAGTCACAATCAAAATACGTGCCTTCTGTTTCTTAATACGTGTAATAAGTGAATCAATCAATTCTTTTCTAGCACGTACTGTCACAATAATAACCAAGTCATTTTCTTCAATGAGATCAAGTCTCTGTACTTCATCTCCTCTATTCGCAAAAGCATAGAGGAATTTTTCAAGTTTCAACATCTTTAACTGGAAATCCTGACAGGCAATACGTGAGAACTGATAACCAATCATAAATACCTGAGGAGCATCATGAATAAGTTCACAAATATGATCAATATCTTTAATATCTAATTGTGCCTGTCCTAATTCTAATGATTTCTTTGTATCATCATATACCTTATTGACAAGATATTGAGGATCCTTCTTAATCTTAAAATCATCATCCATAGAGAAATGAATTTCATCATGGGCAATCTCTAACGCAATAGCCATTTCTTTCTTAAATGTCGCAAAGTTACGACAATTTAAATCTTTACAAAATCTAGAAATAGTTGCAGGAGATGTAAAACATAGTTCTGCAAGATCGTTAATTGAAATACTAGGAATCTGTTTAAGATGTGTAAGTATTGTTTTCGCAATACTATAATACATATCCTGTCCAGATGAAAAGTTTACATATGTCATAAGAAGATATAGAATATCTGTCTCGTTATAATCTCTAAATGGTTGATCCATAATTACTCCTTTCCTTTTAAATAGTCCTGACGACCTATTTCATAAAGATCATGTCCTTCACTATCAATGACTACAGTGAGTGGAAGATCTTCTACTACTAAACGACGTACTGCTTCAGGACCAAGATCTTCATAAGCAATGATTTCACATGATTTGATACATGAGGCAATAATTGCGCCTGCCCCACCAATCGCACCAAAATAAACACCTTTATATTGTTTCATTGCTTCTTTTACATCATTATTTCTTCTACCTTTACCAATCATTCCTCTTAATCCCTTTGACAACATTGCAGGGGAATAAGCATCCATACGATAAGAGGTTGTAGGTCCACAGCTGCCAATAATATGACCTGGCTTAGTAGGTGTGGGACCAACAAAGTAAATGACTTGATCATAAGGATCAAATGGTAATGGTTCATTATTTTTTATTGCTTCTACAAAACGTTTATGAGCTGCATCACGTCCTGTATAAATCGTACCACTTAATAATACCTGATTACAGACTCGATCTGATTAAACAATATCAATAGTAAGAGGCCTATCTAATTTAATCATAATGTAACCTCCTGATGACGTGATACATGACAGCATATAGCTACTGCGCAAGGTAAGCCGGCAATATGTGTTGGACATGTTTCTACATGTAAGGCAAGTGCTGTTGTCTTCCCACCAAAACCTGCTGGTCCAATACCCGTTGCATTCACCTTTTCCAACATTTCTTCTTCTAATGCACGATAACGAGGATCAGGATGATGTTCTTCAATCTTCTTAATCATTGCCTTTTTCGCAAGATAAGTAACATGATCAAATGTGCCACCTATGCCTACACCTATCACGATTGGGGGACATGGGTTGGGACCTGCATCTTCAACAACCTTTAAAATAAAGTCCTTAACGCCTTCAATCCCATCACTTGGTTTAAGCATTTTAACCTGACACATATTTTCACTACCAAATCCTTTAGGTGCTACCGTAATCTTTAACTGATCTCCAGGAACGATATCATAATGAATAATTGCTGGTGTATTATCTTTTGTATTAATACGGTCAAAGACAGGATCATTGACAACACTCTTTCTTAAGTATCCTTCAGTATACCCCTGTCTGACACCTTCATTAATAGCTTCTGTAAGGTTGCCATCCACATAGACTTCCTGACCTATTTCCACAAAAATACAGGCCATTCCTGTATCCTGGCAGATTGGTTCCTGGTTACTTGCTGCAATGTCCGCATTTTCCTTTAATATTTCTAATGTGTGTTTGGAAACAGGAGAATCTTCTGTAGAGATGGCTTCTAATAAACGGTTATAAACATCTGTAGGAAGATGACAAGCACTTTTAATACATAACTCTTTAATTGTTTCTGTAATTGTTTCTGATTTAATTATTCTCATATGATCACCTATACCAATTTCTTCTTCATCGACTTGAGATCTGGACAAAACAAACTATAGTAACGCAAGCTCATAAGCTGTACTGCAGTTAATAATGCATGCTTGGTTGTCTTGTTTTTAAGTGAACCACCGACTAATACCTTATAT
>NZ_DAWDDM010000011.1:0-16546 GCF_052354645.1 Catenibacterium sp. | reverse complement strand
GAATAAATAAGTGGGAGGTGTTTTTATATGCGTAAATATCCTATATATATTCAGGATGATGAAGTATCCTGTGGCGTTTATTGTATCAAGATGATTTTAAAATATTATGATATTGAAGAAGACACACTCAATATTAAAAGAAAAGCACGTATGGATCATACTGGAACGACTATTAAAGGTTTAGTAGAAACATTGAAATCCTATGCGATAGAAGCAAAAGCCTATCATGCTTCTTTAAAAGACATAGAAGAACATATCACCTTACCTTGTATCTTACATACAATAGAAGATGGTATAGGTCATTTTGTAGTACTCTATGAAATCAAGGGAGATACGTATATTATTGGTGATCCAGCCCATGGTATTGTGGTCTATGATCAAGAAGAACTGACATCAATTTATACAGAAAATGTTGTATCTATTACACATATTGGGCGCTATTTTGAATATGAGAATAAGACATTTAAACAGTTCTTAAAGGGAATCAAGAAACTCTATCATAAAGATATTAGAAAACTAGGAAGCTATACATTTTTTATCACATTATTCTCTTATGTGTTATCACTTATCTATGCATCACTCATTGATTATATGAAGGTTAAAACACCTATTGTGGTATTAATGATTGTATCAGGTGCTTATTTTATTATCGGCTTAATAAAGATTGGAATAGAAAAGACAAAAGAAAAGAAAAGTATCCTTCTCACACGTGCTTTTGATAAAGAGTTTGTTTATACAAGTATTAGTCAAGTAATGGATCATAAAGGAGATACAGGAACACTCCATCCACAAATCATGGATTTCTATCAGTTAAGTGAGTTTTGTATTGCCTATTTTAGTATCTTCTATGTAGATCTTGTTTCTATTGTATTAGAACTACTTGGTTTATTGCTGATTTCTACGCAATTATCATTAGTACTTATTATTGTGTTAGTTATTCTAGGTATCTTTGTTTATTTTAAGAGTAAACATTTTATAGAACTCTATAAAGACTATATCGCAGCACATATTGAATCAGAACATGCACTCATTGATTATTTAGATCAAAGAGAAATAGGAAAGAGATATTATGGAAAACATCAATGGCTTAAAAGATATGAACATTACTATGAGAATGAAGCCAATCATAAACAGGATCAGGAAGAATTCTCACTAACACTCTCTACTGGTATGCATATGATCCAAATACTTGGAGAAGCACTTATACTATTTGTAGGATTGTTCCTCTATCATAATAAGAGTATCAGTATGGGTGAATTGATTCTATTCTATATGGTTTATAATATGATTCTTATTCCCCTTATTCATCTCTGTACTACTTTAGTAGAATATTCTCAAAGTACAGTACTTTATGAGAAATATAAGGAACTTACAACACCAGTCGTACAAGGTAAGCTGTTGATAGAAGAACCAATTCATACTATTCATATGAATAATGTAAGTTATGCTTATGGCTTCCATGAACCTGTCTTAAATCACCTTGATTTAGAAATCAATCATTCTTTCTTTATATTTGGAGATAATGGTTCAGGTAAATCTACATTAGCTTATTTACTAGAAGGTAATGATCCACATTATCGTGGTGAAATACTTATTAATAACAAGCATTTAAAAGACATCAATCAGGATTCTTTAAAGAAACATATCATTCTTGTAGAAGAACATGAATCATTTATACCTGGTTCTATCAAAGAAGTATTGAATTGTGAGGATGAAGAACGTATACTTCATGTATTACTTTCCTTAACAGGAGAAAGATTGATTGAACTAGGAGATTCACCTATCACATCTCAGGGGCTTCCCTTATCATTAGGAGAACAACAGATTCTTTCACTTGCCCGTGCATTGTTATGTGATGGAGATATTTATATTCTTGATGAAGCCCTCAGTCATCTCTCTTTTGAACGTAAAGAAATCATCATTCGAACTTTGTTTGAAACATATCAAGAAAAGTTATTTATGGTGATTTCACATGATAAAAAAATCATGAACATGGGATATGACTATGTTATAATGGAAAAAGGAAAAATCATCGAGAAAGGGTGATATTAATGAATATAGATTTTGTATTTGATAATGAAGTAGAGAACTTTGAAAATAATTATGAACAGGATTTTACAGCTATTATTGAACAGGCTTTAAAGACTTTAGGTATTGAAGATGATGTAGAAGTATCATGTGTTCTTGTAGATGATGAAAGAATACATGAAATTAATAGAGAATATCGTCATATTGATCGTTCTACTGATGTCATCAGTTTCGCAATGGAAGATAATGATCAATTTTATGTAGAAGGTATGCCTAGAACTTTAGGAGATATTTTTATTTCTGTAGATCATGCTAAGAAGCAGGCAGAAGAATATGGTCATTCTTTAAGAAGGGAAATGTGTTTCTTATTTACACATGGTATTCTTCATTTGTTAGGATATGATCATATGACAGATGAACAAGAAAAAGAAATGTTTGGCTTACAGGATCAAATCCTAGGTGCTTTAAGCATTGAAAGAGAGGAAGCCTAATGGATTATCAATATCTTGTAGATGAAGCATTTAAGGCAAGAGAGAATGCATATACCCCTTATTCACATTTTAAAGTAGGTGCCTGCTGTGAACTCAATGATGGCAAGATGATTTATGGTGCCAATATTGAGAATGCAGCTTATGGCTCTACAATGTGTGCTGAGCGTAATGCAGTATTTCAGGCTTATTGCCAAGGCTACCGTAAAGAGGATATTAAAGCACTTGCGATTGTTGGAGATGGACCGACATTGATTTCACCTTGCGGTTCATGTCGTCAGGTATTAAGTGAACTCTTGAAATCTGATACACCTATTGTATTAGGTGCAAGAGATCACTATGAAGTGACTAATATCTATGAATTATTACCTAGAAGTTTTAGTGAGGAGGATTTATGAGTTATAAATCAGGTTTCGTAAGTATTGTAGGACGTCCTAATGTAGGAAAATCTACTTTATTAAATCATATTTTAAAGACAAAATTAGTGATTACATCACCTACTGCCCAGACTACAAGAAATACAGTTCAAGGTGTATATACAGATGATGAAGCACAGATTGTATTTGTAGATACACCAGGTATTCATAAGCCACAGGATGGCTTAGGATCATTTATGAATACAACAGCTTTAAATAGTATTGTAGGAACTGATGTGATTTTATTTATTGAACCTGCCAATGAACGTATTGGTAAGGGAGACCGCTTTATTGTAGAAAGGTTAAAGAAAGCAGAATGTCCAGTCTATCTTGTATTAAATAAGGCAGACCTTCTTTCTAAAGATGAATTAATGGATAAACTGATTGAATGGAATCAGATGATGGACTTTAAGGAAATCATTCCAATTAGTGCACTTAATGGGGATAATGTAGATGAATTAATTAAGACTGTCAAACAGGATTTACCAGAAGGACCAGCTATTTATCCAGAAGATACAATTACAGATCATCCAGAACAGTTTATTATGGCTGAATTTATTCGTGAAAAGATTCTTTATTTCACTCATGATGAAATTCCTCATGATGTGGCGATAGAAATTGAACAGTGGATTGAAGATGAAAATGGAATAGATATCATGGCTGTGATTATTGTGAATAGAAAGAGTCAGAAGGGTATTATTATTGGTAAGCAGGGTACAATGATCAAGAAGATCAAAGACCAGGCAAGACGTGATATGAAACGTTTTGCGGGTGTACCTGTTAAACTTTCACTCTTTGTAAGAGTAGAAAAAGACTGGCGTAATAAAGCACAGTACTTAAAGGAATTTGGTTATAACCAGGATGACTACTCATAATATTGAGAAAACAAAAGGGGTTGTACTTAAAATAACACCTTCAAAAGAATCTGATGCAATACTTTCTATTTATACACATGACTATGGTAGAATATCAGTCTATGGAAAAGGAATTAAAAAAATCAATTCTAAAAATGCGCGTGGTGTCACACCTTCTACGTTAAGCTTATTTGAGCTAAATGTACGCAAAGGATTATCATCTCTTATACGTGCTTCAGGAATTAAGTATTATACACATATCCAGGATCATATAGAAACAGATATACTAGCACAATGCTTATTAGAATACTATTATCGCTATGTTCCTGAAAATAAACCTGATCTAGAGACTTATACATTCTTAGTAGATGCTTTAAAAGCTATAGATACAGGATATTCATATAAATTGATTTATGCATTGATTCTTGTCTTTATTATGAAAGATAACGGAATAGAGTTAGAAGTAGACGGATGTGTTCATTGTGGACATACATCAGTCACTTCTTTTTCGCTTGTAGATGGTGGTTTTGTATGCCATAAGCATCAAACACCACAGGATGTAGAATTATCTATAGATGCACTTAAGGCAATACGTCATATATATAAGACACCCATTGCCCATATTGATGCATTATCTATAGATGAATCAGTACTTAAAGAGATATTATTTATATTTGAACATTATATTGATGAATATTGTGGAATATATCTCAATGCGTTACGTTTTGTGAAGGAATGGATATGAGGGGAGGAATGATGTATGAAGCATGAAGAAACTTATACATCAACACTACATACACATGTTCACTTTTTCATTTATGAACCACAGGTGATCATTAGAGTCAAGGCTGTCTTATTTGTACAGCATGATCTTAACGAAAATGCATCAAGCTATGATCATTTTGCGAATTTCATGTGTGATAAAGGATATGTTGTTGTAGTGAGTGATATGGTCGGACATGGTCATTCACTAATTGATTTTGAACAGGGTTATTTTGGGAAAACAGATGTCCTTGATCATTTGATGAAGGATATGCATCATCTACAGAAAGTGATGATGGCACGTTATACAGATACACCTTATTATTATATAGGTACAGGACTAGGTGCACAGATGATTCGTGAATATGCAGCACGCTTTGGAGATTATTTCCAGGGAATGTTGTTGATGGGAGCAGTGTCCGGTGTCAGAGCCTACCGCTATAAGAATCTTTGTCTTAACTTCTTTAAACTTATGAAGGGTGAAAGATATCATCTCAATAAACTGGCATTAAGAAATCGATTAAAGTTATCACATCGTTTCAATGAAGATCATCCTTTCTCCTATCTTACAGATAATGAACAACTAGTGAATAGATTTTCTAATGATACATTGACGAACTTCTCTTATACAGTTAAAGGCTATAGTGATATCTATAAGATTTCTAGACATGCCAACAGTGAAGAGACATATCAGAAAACACCAACATACTTATCTACATGGATTGCCTCCGGTGCACTTGATCCTCTTACTCGTTTAGGTAAAGATGCGCAGCTCATCTATCATAACTATAAAACACTAGGTATGGCCGATATCACATTAAAAATCTATGACAACAAACGTCATGCATTATTATTTGGTAAGGATCGTATTAACGTTTATACAGATATTCTTACCTGGCTAAACGCACGTACTTACATCTAACCTTTCTTTAAGAAAGGTTCTTTTTTATACCCTCATAATTGGTTGACAAATATACACTATAAGGGTATAAATAGTGGGACTATAAAGTTCATGGCTTAGGTTATTCCTAAGTCATTTCTTATCTCAAGGAGGAAAATATGGCTACAAAAGATATGGAAAAGCTAATTGCACATGCAAAAGGTGAAGGTTTTGTCTATCAAGGTTCAGAAATCTATGATGGACTCGCAAATACATGGGATTACGGACCAATGGGTGTTCAGTTAAAGAACAACATTAAAAACTTATGGTGGAAGAGATTCGTTCAGGAATGTCCTTACAACGTAGGTATTGATTCAGCAATCTTTATGAATCCAAGAGTTTGGCAGGCAAGTGGACATGTAGGTAACTTCAATGACCCACTTATTGACTGTAAACAGTGTAAATCAAGACATAGAGCGGATAAATTAATTGAAGCTTATGATCCTGAATTACATCCAGATGGATGGACTCCAGAAGATATGATGACTTTTATTAGAGAACATAACATCGCATGTCCTGAATGTGGTGGACATGATTTCACAGATATCAGACAGTTCGAATTAATGTTTGAAACATCTATGGGTGTTGTAAAGGATGCAAAGAGTAAGATCTATTTAAGACCAGAAACTGCTCAGGGTATCTTTGTAAACTTCAAGAATGTTCAGAGAACATCACGTAAGAAATTACCATTTGGTATTGGACAGATTGGTAAATCATTCCGTAACGAAATCACTCCAGGTAACTTCATTTTCCGTACGAGAGAATTTGAACAGATGGAACTTGAATTCTTTACAAAACCAAATGAAGACTTAGAATGGTTTGAAAAATGGCGTCATGACTGTATGCAGTTCTTATATGATTTAGGAATCAATAAAGAAAACTTAAGATACAGAGACCATGACCAGAAAGAACTTTCTTTCTACTCTAAAGCAACAACAGATATCGAATACTTATACCCATTTGGATGGGGTGAATTATGGGGTATTGCAGATCGTACTGATTACGACTTAGGACGTCATCAGGAATATTCTAAGAAGAACTTAGAATACTTAGATCCAGACACTCATGAAAAGTATCTTCCATACGTTATTGAACCATCAGTAGGTGCAGACCGTTTATTCTTATCAGTTCTTGCAGATGCATTCGAAGAACAGGAACTTGAAAATGGTGATGTAAGAAAAGTTATGCATTTCCATCCTGCATTAGCTCCAGTAAAGGTTGCAGTATTACCACTTACTAAGAAGCAGTCTGATGAAGCAATGGAACTTTATAACGATTTAGTAAAAGACTTCTATTGTGAATATGATCAGGCAGGTCAGATTGGTAAGAGATATAGAAGACAGGATGCTATTGGTACACCATTATGCGTGACTGTAGACTTCGATACAGCTGAAGATCATAGCGTTACTGTAAGAGATCGTGACACTATGGAACAGATCAGATTACCAATTGATCAGTTAAAAGCTTATATTGCAGATAAAACACGTTTTAACTAAGAGGATGATTAGATGGCAAGATTATCACAGGAAAAGATTGATGAAATCAGACAAAGCGTAGATATCGTTGATGTGATGGGCCAGTACCTTGAACTTCATAAAAAAGGCAAGAACTACATGGCTATCTGTCCTTTCCATGATGATAATCATCCATCTTTATCTATTTCACAATCAAGACAGATTTATAAATGTTTTGTATGCGGCAACGGAGGGAATGTTTTCACATTCATTCAGGAATATTTAAAGGTTCCTTTCGTAGAATCCGTTATGAAAGTGGCAGAGTTTGGACATGTAGATATGTCCGGCTATTCACTAGAGAAGCGTGTTGTGAAAGTAGATGAGGCGCTTGCGCCTCTTTATGATATGCACGCTTTTGCCTTGAAACTTTATATGTATTATCTCTATACACAATCAGGTAAACAGGCACTTGATTATTTACGTCATCGTGGTTTTGATGATGAACTCATTAAGATGTTTGGAATTGGGTATGCGCCAGATAAATCTATCTTACATGAACGTTTCCAGAAGGAAGGCTATACTGAAGTTGCTCAGGTGAAATCAGGATTAGTTTTAGAAAATGAACGTCATTATGATCGTTTCCGTGATCGTGTGATGTTTCCTCTTTATGATGAATTTGGAAAGGTTGTAGGTTTTTCTGGAAGAGTTTATAAAGCTCAGGATAAGAATTCTAAATATATGAACTCCCCAGAGTCCGATATATTTATTAAAGGTAAAACACTTTATAATTACCATCGTGCGAAAGAAGCAGTTCGTCAGGCAGGCTTTGTATATATTAATGAAGGGTTCATGGATGTGATTGCGATGCATCGTGCTCATCATGATAACTGTATTGCCTTGATGGGTACAGCTCTTACTAAAGATCATTTAAGAATGCTGAAGCGTATGACACATACAATTCATTTATGCTTAGATGGTGATATGGCAGGGCAGGCTGCCGCTATGAAATCAAGTGATTTACTTACATCACAGGGCTTTGAAGTCAAGATTGTCTTATTACCTGATGGAAGAGATCCAGATGAGATCTTATCAACAGAAGGTATAGAGGGGCTTGATGCGGTTTTAAAGGATACTTTAAGTCCTATTGATTTCATGATGGCCTTTGAATGTTCAAAACTTGATTTACGTAATTATGAAGATCGTAAAACCTTACTTGTAAAGGCATGTGAGAAGATTGCGAAGATAGAAGATAGAATTGATCGTGGACACTATATTACGAAGCTTTCATCATTGACTGATTTCCCTAAGGAAATCATTGAGGAACAACTTTTAAATAGTTCTGCAATTATTGAACATCGTGAACAGTTTTCTCAAAATCGTATTGAAACAATTCAAGACCAGCGTCCTATTCTAGATAAATATACTTTGGCAGAAAAGAATTTATTATTCTATATGTTGAATGACCGTCAGGTCAGTGATATTTATGAAGCAAAAGCAGGCTTTATGCATAATGATACATATCGTGCATTAGCTGCTTATATTAGAGATTATTATCGTACGCATCAAACAATGGATATTGCGAACCTCATCGATAAGATTGGGAGTTCTCATTCAACCCTTGTGAATGCATTGACAGATATTGCGGAGTGTTCACTTCCACTCCCTTATCAAAAAGAAGTGATTGATGATTATATTGCGAGAATTACAGAAAATACCAAGAATATTCGTGAACAGGAATTACAGGAACAGTTTAAGAATGTTCTTGCGCCTAGCGCAAAAGCTGAGATTCTCCAAAAGCTAATTGATTTAAAAAAGGAGTAGCTATGGCAAAAAAGGAAAAAGCAGTACAGGGTATTACTCTTGAAGAACTTGAAAAAATGCTGATTAGTGCCGCTAAGGCTAAAGGCAACCGTTTAACTCAAGATGACTTAGATGCTTTCCAGTCTAGATATGATTTAGATGATGAAGCATATGAAAACCTTATTGATGCAATCAATGAAAACCATATTGAAATTGAAGATGGTTTAGATGCATTAGAAATAGATGATAATGACTTCATGGCTGGAGGGGCAGATGGTCTTGATGATCTTGAAGGCTTAGAAGTAGATACAGATGATGATACAGGTGATGATGATATCGCAAATCTAGATTTCGGTAATGATCTAGATATGGACTTTGGTGATACAAATAAAATGTATAACCAGTCTGATGACGATGATGATATGAACCAGTTAGGTTCTAACGTTAAAATCAATGACCCTGTAAAGATGTACTTAAAGGAAATTGGTCGTGTAGACTTATTAACTCATGAACAGGAAATTGAACTTGCGAAACGTATTCTTGAAGGTGATGAACAAGCTAAGAAAGAACTTGCAGCTGCAAACTTAAGATTAGTTGTATCTATCGCTAAGAGATATGTAGGTCGTGGTATGTTATTCCTAGACTTAATTCAGGAAGGTAACATGGGTCTTATTAAGGCTGTAGAAAAGTTCGACTATACAAAAGGATTTAAGTTCTCTACATATGCAACATGGTGGATCAGACAGGCTATCACTCGTGCAATTGCCGATCAGGCACGTACTATCCGTATTCCAGTACATATGGTAGAAACTATCAACAAGTTAACTCGTATCCAGAGACAGCTTGTTCAGGAATTAGGTAGAGAACCAACAGCTGAAGAAATCGCAGAAAAGATGGATGGAATGACTCCTGCAAAGGTAAGAGAAATCCAGAAGATTTCTTTAGAACCAGTTTCTTTAGAAACACCTATCGGTGAAGAAGATGATTCTCATTTAGGTGACTTCATTGAAGATGAAGGTGCTATGAGCCCTGATGATTATGCATCTAACGAATTATTAAAAGATGAATTAAATGAAGTATTATTAGAACTTACAGATAGAGAAGAAAAAGTATTAAGACTTAGATTCGGTCTAGATGATGGACGTACAAGAACACTTGAAGAAGTAGGTAAAGAATTCAATGTTACTCGTGAACGTATCAGACAGATTGAAGCAAAAGCTTTAAGAAAATTAAAACATCCTTCACGCTCTAAACGTCTAAAGGACTTCTTAGATCACTAATGAAGCTTCATTCAAAACGTCTAAGCAAAGTTGCTTGGATGATTGAAGAACATAAACAAGGAACTATCCTGGCAGATATCGGCACTGATCATGCCTATCTGCCTTGTTTTTTACTTGATGAAAACATCATCACATCAGCTTATGCATGTGATGTAGCGGAAGGACCTCTCTCTAGTTCTAAAGAAACAATTCAGTCTTTATATCTTGAAAATCAAGTCATCCCATTACTTGGTAATGGATTAGATCCTATCATCGATAAGAAAGTAGATATGATCTCTATTTGTGGTATGGGTGGCTTATTGATGAGTGAAATATTAGATGCTCATCTTGACTATGTAGAAGATAAAATACTCTTCCTACAGGCAAATACAGCCATTGATTTATTAAGAGAATACTTAATGAATCATAACCTACAGATTATTGATGAAGCATTAGTCAAAGATGCTCATCATATTTATGAAATCATGGTTGTGAAAAAAGGGCATCAGGAATTAGATGAAAAAGATATTCTCTTTGGACCAGTCCTTAGAAAACAGAAGGATCCTCTCTTTATTGAGAAGTGGGAAAGAGAACTAAAGATTCAAAGACGTATATTGGATTCATTAAATACTGAACATGAAAAATATGCAAAGGTATTACATTCTATTGCCTTAATTGAAGAAGTACTCTAGGTACTTCTTTTTTGTGTTATAATATTTGAAATGGAAGGTGATATTTATGAAAGCAGAACAGATTATTAAAATCATGGAATCTCATTATCCTTTAAGTTGTCAAGAGGACTGGGATCATTGTGGATTACAGGCAGGCAATATTCATACAGAAGTGAATAAAATAATGATTGGTTTAGATGCAGACTTACAAACTCTACAGGAAGCCATTGATGCAGGATGTCAGATGCTGATTACCCATCATCCATTCTTATTCAATACATTGACTTTAGATACTACAACACCTGTAGGACGTTTTATTGAAAAAGCGATTAAACATAATATTGTTCTCTATAGTGCGCATACATCTCTAGATAAGATTTCCATGAATAGATGGTTAATGGAAGCATTAGGATGTTTAAATATTGAAGATGCCGATGAATCTAATATTACTAAGAAGGGTGTACTCCCAGATACAATGGGCATGTATGAATTCTTGGATTATGTAAAGAAAGCTTTTAATATTCCATCAGTCAATTATGCAGGTAAAGTGAAAGAAGTCTCTACAGTAGGAATTTGTGGTGGTTCTGGAGGAGATTTAATAGATGAAGTCGCTCCACAGGTAGATGCTTATGTCACAGGTGATTTGAAATATCATAGTGGTTTAAAAGCATCAGATTATAATATTCTTTTAGTAGATGTAGGGCATCATGTAGAAGTTATTATGGTACATAAATTAAAAGAATTATTAGAAAAAGAAATAGATTGTGAAATTATAGAAGCCACTTCTCCAGGCTATTTCAAGGGGTATTAGGATGATTTTGACTACAATTGCCTATTTAAAGAAAGATGGGAAAACATTACTTCTTCATCGTATAAAAAAGAAGAAAGATATCAATGAAGGTAAATGGATTGGTGTAGGTGGTAAATTAGAACCAGGTGAATCACCCGATGAATGTGTAAAAAGAGAAATACTAGAAGAAACAGGTTATACAGTACATTCTATTAGATGTCATGGTTATGTCACATTCCCAGGTCTTTATTATGGTGAAGATGAAGGTATGTTTGTTTATTCTTGTCATGACTTTGAAGGGACATTAAAAGACTGTGATGAAGGTGTTCTTGAATGGGTGGATGATGATTTAATTCCTGATTATCCACAATGGGAAGCAGATTATCATTTCTTAAACTGGATGGAAGATGATCACTATCACCATGCCAAGGTGACTTATAAGAATGATGAACTTATAGAATATAAAGAAGAAGTCTATTAAAAAGAACACGGATTAAATCAATCCGTGTTCTTTCATATTCTTATAAATACCATCATTCGCGATATCATCACATACTTCATCAGCAATAGCCTTTAAACCTTCTTTCGCATTACCGACTGCAACACCATGCGCTACAAATGTCAACATCTCTGCATCGTTCATACCATCACCATAAGCATATGTATCCTTTTGATTAATACCTAAATGGTTAATAAGTGCTTCAATGGCAGTATGCTTATTCACACCCGCTACAGATAATTCACCTGATGCATCACCAAATGCAGGAACAGTACATTCAATCACTTGGAATGCATCACAAAACTGCTTTCTTATTTCATCAAATGGAATACTTTCATGTTCTAAGAAACAAATCTTATTCACATCGTTTCTATACATATTCTCATTTTCAATGAGTGCAGTAATAAAATGACTTGGTTCCTCTTCCTTTTTTCTTCTTGCTTCAGGATCATTTTTAAGATCACCATAGATGATGCTTTCTAATCTTTTAATGAGGTTCTTAGAGGCAAATAAACCACCATTAGATTCTAAATAATAGTCATAATGATTTGTTTCAAAGAAGTCTACAACTCGATGAACATCTTCATCGCTGACCTTCTTATGATACAACATTTCATCACCCATCTGTACAAATCCACCTCCAGCACCAATGATGCCATCAAATCCTACATCTAGAATATAAGGATAGATTTCTGCAAGAGAACGCCCTGTACAAAGATAACATAAATTTCCTTTTTTACGCGTCTCGTGCACTGCCTGGATAGTTGATTCAGGAATACATTCCTTTACAGGTCTCACATCTACTAAAGTCCCATCCACATCAAAAAATATAATCTTCTTACTCATATATTCTCCTATAACATCTTTTCATAAGGTATTTCAGGTTTAATAAAACTATCTGGGTTATTTTCATCATACTGCTTCAAGAAATCAATAATCTGATTAGTCAATACAGTAGGTGTAGAAGCTCCAGAACTTACTCCTACATGTTTCTTTCCTTTAAGCCATGATAAGTCTAACTCTTCAAGACTTCCAATCATCTTGGTATCTTTATGTGCTTTCTCCATACTAATAGAAGCCAGCTTCTTTGTATTATTAGAATGAGGATCACCTACAATAATGACTAGATCAATATCTTCATCCATCTTCGCAATGGCTTCCTGTCTAATTTGTGTAGCTGAACAAGTTTCCTTCATGATTTCTACATCTAATATTTTTTTCGCATACTCACATAAATCATAAACATCATAAAGGGACATAGTTGTCTGGTTAGTCATCACATAATGTTTATCTTTATCAAGTGTTTCTAAATCGTTCTTAGATGTAATTAAATGAATATGTTCAGGATCAATTAATAATGCACCTTCAGCTTCAGGATGATTCTTTTTACCTATATATAAAACATCCTTCCCACGCTTTAACTGTTCTTTAATAAGTGTATGTGTCTTAATGACATCTAAACATGTTGCATCCACTACATTGAGTCCTTTACTCTTTGCCTTCTCAATGACACAATCTCCTGCACCATGTGCTGTAATAATAACTGTTCCTTCATTAATTTCATCAAGAAGTTCCATTCTTGTCTTACTTGCATCCTCAATTGTGATGGCGCCACGCTTCTTTAATGCATCCACAATAAATTGATTATGCACAATCATACCAAGTACTGTAATAGGACCTGGCTGTTCTATTGTCTCTTTTACTATATTAATAGCACGTATAACACCCTTACAATATCCTCTAGGGACAATTCCTGTGACTTTCATATTCTTCACCTCAAAAACAATTCTAACATAAGTGAGATTAGATTTGTTTTTTTTTCAAATCATGGTATGATAATAGACGCTAAAGGAGGCGAATTATAATGGATTTATTTGACAAATTTCAATTTAATGATTATGTAAAAAAGACTTTAAACAACATACATTTCACATCACCAACACCTATCCAGGATAAGGTGATTCCCCTTGTTTATAAGAATAAAGATATTATTGGTATCTCACAGACAGGTACTGGTAAAACTCATTCATTCTTAATTCCTATTATTGATCGTATTGATACAAATGCAGATTATGTACAGGCAGTTATTACAACTCCTACAAGAGAACTTGCACATCAGATCTATGAAAACGCAAAGGAATTCAAGAAAGAAAACCCTGATTTAAGAATCTCACTTGTAATTGGTGGTTCTGATAAGCAGAAGGCTATTAATAAGCTTTCTACACAGCCACATATCGTTATTGGTACACCAGGACGTATTAAAGACTTATCTTTAAATGAACAAGCTTTAATCATCACTACAGCTACTACATTTGTAGTGGATGAAGCAGATATGACTTTAGAATATGGTTATCTTGAAGACTTAGATGCAGTCTTATCTAAGATGAGAGAAGATTTACAGATGCTTGTATTCTCAGCAACTATTCCTGAACATTTATGGCCATTCTTAAGAAAATATATGAATGCGCCAGAATTAGTACAGATTGATGCCCGTAAGAAAACAACAGACAATACAAAACATTACTTAATTCATACAAAGCATCATGATCGTTATACAGTATTAAAGAATATCATGGATATCATTGATCCATATATCTGCTTAATCTTCTGTAATAAGAGAACAGAAGCCACTAAGCTATCTGATCAGTTAAGAAGTGATGGCTATCGTGTCGGTGAAATTCATGGTGACTTAGAACCACGTGAACGTAAACAGATGATGAGACGTATCAACAATAATGAATATCAGTACATTGTAGCTACAGATATTGCGGCTAGAGGTATTGATATTGATGGTGTATCTCATGTTATTAATATGGAATTCCCAACAGAAAGAGACTTCTATATTCATAGATCTGGTAGATGTGGTCGTGGTAAGTATAAGGGTGAATGTTATTCTATGTATGATTCATCTAATCAGCAGATGGTTGAATCACTTGAAAAGAAGGGTATTCACTTTGAAGTAAAAGAAATCCGTAATGGTGTATTAACGGATGCCAAGGCACGTAATAAGCGTAAGAATAGAAATGCGCCACAGTCTGAATTAGAAAAAGAAATTCAGCGTATTATTAAGAGACCTAAGAAGGTTAAACCTGGTTATAAGAAGAAGAGAAAAAGAGAAATTCAGGCTATTTACCAGAAAAAGAAAAGAGATATTATTCGTAAAGATATTCAGAGACAGAAAAAAGAACGTACGAAACAGGCACAGAGAGAAAAACGTGAAAGGGAGAACATGCAGTGATTATAGGTTCACATGTCTCAATGGGTGGTAAGGAAATGCTTCTAGGAAGTGTAAAAGAAGCATTAAGTTATAATGCCAATACATTCATGTTTTATACAGGAGCACCTCAGAATACGAGACGTAAACCTGTTTCTGAATTACGTGTAGAAGAAGCCAAAGAATTAATGAAAGAAAAGGGGATAGACATGGACAAGGTTGTTGTTCATGCCCCTTATATTATTAATTTAGGAAATACAATCAAGCCTGAAACAAGAGAACTTGCTGTATCATTCTTACGTCAGGAAATTGAAAGATGTGACGAAATTGGTGCTACAAGACTTGTTCTTCATCCAGGTGCTCATGTTAAAGCAGGGGATGAAGCAGGATTAGATGCGATTGTATCAGGCTTAAATGAAGCAATGAAGCCAGACCAGAAGGTACATATTGCCTTAGAAACAATGGCAGGTAAAGGCACTGAACTAGGTAGAACATTTGATCAGTTAGCTTATATTATTGATCATTGTGATTATCCTGAATTATTAGGCTTATGTTTAGACACTTGTCATTTAAATGATGCAGGTTATGATATTTCTGATTTTGATGCAATTCTTGATGAAGTAGATGAAAAGATCGGTTTAGATAAAGTATTAGTTGTTCATGTCAATGACTCTAAGAATCCACAAGGTTCTCATAAAGATAGACATGAGAACCTTGGTTTTGGGACAATCGGTTTTGATACATTGGACTCTATTGTATCTAATGAACGCTTAAAAGATGTTCCTAAGATTCTAGAAACACCTTATATTGAAAAGAATGCACCTTATAAAGAAGAAATTGAAATGTTGAAAAAGCATGAATTCAACCCAGGTTTAAAAGAAATGTTTGAATAAGCAGCTATGGCTGCTTATTTTTTTACGTTCACTATTAAGTGAAAATCAATACATGATTCGGTCGAAAAGTGCGTAAATAGCCTATTTTTCTGGTTTTTGATTGAAATAATTTGGTTGAAAAAGTTTTCAATTGAATTTATGATTGATTTTGATGTGTATTGTTGAATTATTCAGCTATATTATTACCCTGTCATGTAACGAGCAAGTTATTAATTTGGACGAAAATCCAACAAAGAGGGTGTTTTGAAATTTACGATTGAAAATAGCGCGGACGAAATAGTTTTCGATTGAATCTTCGATTGTTTTTACGCGTATTTTTGCTTGAATAAGCTCTATGTATGTATCTAATGAGTGTTTTGCATTATAAAAAACGCTGTTCTATAGTTTATAATTTTGATTTCATTATAAAGTATGAACGAAATTTGAATGGATTAAAATTAAGTTTATTTTAATTGCTTTTGTGATATACTGAATTTAT
>NZ_DAWDDM010000010.1:15562-18126 GCF_052354645.1 Catenibacterium sp. | reverse complement strand
GAATATATTCTTAAGCAGAGGATTTACAAATGATTTCTAGTTTAATGTTATTGATAATGTCTTTTGCAGATATCCTTATTCCTTATTTGATAATGTGTTTTTTCACAGAAGATTACTTCAGTCAAAAAAAGATTATTGTTATATATACATTATCAGTTTTATTGAATATGTTAAATTGGCATTTTTTAGTCATACAATTAAGCGTATTAATCATGTACATTTTCCTAAACAAAGAAAGGTTACTACAGTATCACATTAAGCCCATCTACATCATATTATTGTTTGTTATGATTCACGTATTGACAGGGTATGTTTGTCACTTGATTATTTCTGTTATTATAAAGGTCCCATTTACGTTTGAAGATATCTTCAGTTTAAATGATTATTCAAATGCTATTTATGAACTAATACTTTGTTTATTCCTATTTACAATTGTTAGTATGAAGATAGTGAATACTAAAATGCAGGAGACAAAAAATAAATTATATATGATGATATTTGGAGTTGGTGTCGGGTTATGCATGTTATTAATTCAAAACTATTTGAAAAATACCATTTCTTCTACAGTTATATACTCTTGCTTGATAGGTGTATTTTTATACTTATCATTTGTAATATTTTCTTTCTTTAAGGAAAACTTAAACACAAAAATAGAAAACGAAAAGATCAATGAGCAATATAAACTTAATGCCTTTAAATTACAAAGCTTATTAGAAAAGGAACAGTACTTTGAAGAACTCCAGAAATATAAGCATGATATAAAAAATAATTTACTGACACTATTGTATTTATACGAAAATGAAGAGTACATAACAGCAAAAAACTATCTAGAGAAATTGGTAGGGAAACTTGATTATACGAAAGAATGTCTTCAATTAAGTGATCATTTGATTATTAATGCAATATTGAATGATAAAATTAGAAAGAATACCCATATAAAGTTTAAGGTGAGTTGTAAATGTTCAGATAGTTTATTTATTGAAGATGTAGATTTAAATATGTTGTTATCCAATGTTCTGGATAATGCAATAGAGTACTTGAATTCCCATAATCTGGTAGATAAATATATTAATGTTAATATTATTGAACATCAGAATATATTGATAGTTTCAGTGAAGAATCTCACATATAAATCTTTCAAATATGACAGTAACATGGGTACAACAAAAAAAGATAAGCTAAATCATGGGTATGGGTTATCTATCGTTAAAAACATAGTCAACCGCTATGATGGTAATGTAGAATTTGAAAGTTCGAATAATACGTTTAGCGTAAATATTTTATTAAAAGGAGATACATCGATATGTTAGTCATAACAAGACGTAGTAGTTTCTATGATAAATTCCGATCATATACTATTTATGTTAATGGAGAAAAATGTGCGAAGATAGGGAACAATTCAAAAACAGAAATTGATCTTCCTGTAGGAGAATATGAAATTTATCTTTCTATTGATTGGTGTAAGAGCAACAAGTTAAGTATCAACATTGAAGAAAATCAGAACATATATCTAGAATGTTATCCTCGTAAGAAGGGAAAATTTCCTTTAAAAAAGATTTTTTCATTTCTAAATAATGCAGATGATTATATTGTATTGGATTGGGATATAACGATTTAGACAATGAAATCAACTATTCAAACAACAACATGTATTGCGGTATGACCTTTGAAGTATAATTTTGACGAAAGGGGAAAGCAATACCAAGTATGATTAATTATTTTACGACTGATGAAGTACATGTTGCAGTAACTATACTAACTATTGTAACTGTATTATATGAATGTAAATTTGGAGAACCAATAACCTTTGTTTTTGGTAAGCCAAAATTATTTGAAGGAACAAAGAAACAAAGATTTTATGGTTGGACTATATTTATAGTTCTAATTTTTAATTTGCTATTTATGATTCGTATTTAAGTATATTGAGAAGACATAGTTGTTTAGATTAGTTATGTTATTAACTGGTCAGAAAACTATCCGTGAAGTTATCTTATTCCCACATATGAAGAATAAATAAATTTATGTATTAGTAAAAAGCACGTCTCATGCAAGAGATGTGCTTTTTATCTATGTGAAATAGGAGTTGATTAAGAATTTCTCTTTTTTGGATTCACTATCGTACGTATTTATTAATTAATGAATAGTAAAATTGTATTGATACTTAAAGGTATATAAAGTCTTTCCGAAGATTGTCGACACAGTGTGTCGATAATCAGTTGAAGTTGGAGTAGTTCACTTTATAGTTCTTTTGAAAAAATGAAGGAATGAAAAGTGAAAATATGAAGGAATGTAAATTGAAAATATGATGGAATAAAAATTAAAAATGTGAAGGAATGAAATTGTAAAATATGATGGAATTATAAAGACTAACTTTTTTTGAAAATGGTGTTGTTTACTTTATTGTAATACAAGATATTTAAAAAGAGGGCTTAACCCCTCTTATAACCCCTTCTTCACAAATATCTTATTGAATATACTTCTTGTAAATTCATCATCATTCATCATATTTTCTAAGTACTGATTAAAGTTCTTCTCATTCTCTTTTACTTTTTCAAAATGTGGAT
>NZ_DAWDDM010000010.1:0-15462 GCF_052354645.1 Catenibacterium sp. | reverse complement strand
AATTCTCTTCAATCATCTTTCTAGTAGTAGTGTAGGTACTTCCACTAAAGTTATATTGAATAGACTGTACATTGTCAATTAAAGAGAAGATAGAAACTGAATTTCTAGATTATAATGAAAATTGATTAGTTTAGATTTAATTACCTATTTTACTTAAATGCTCATCAATGTTACGACCACTATACATGACAGTAGCAATACGCACGATTTTCTCTTTTACAAAAGGAATATATAGAATAACGAAGTTATCTACAGGAAGAACTCTTATGCCTCTACTGTGCCATGGTTCATCCTCATAACGGCGGTATCGTTGAGGTAGTTCATCAAGAGATAAAATAGCATCCCATAAACGTTTGATTTGCTTTATTGCATTATCTGGTGAATTTAAATCAATTGAGATATACAAATAGATACTTCTTAAATCCTTGTCAGCTTGTTCAGTTAATTCTACATTGAATTTCATAAGTTAAAATCTTTTCGCATTTCATCAAATGCTTGCTTTGCAGGTTTTGTTTTTCCTTCTAAAATATCTGTATATCCTTTTTCTATTTTAGCATTTAATTCTTCTTTGCTGAGTGCACCCATGCAGACGGGTTTTTCGTACGGTAATCGTACTTCAAAGGGAAGTCCTTTTTTTAGGACGATTTGTTTAAAAAACATATCAATTGCATTTGAAGTAGGTATGCCAAGTGTAGATAATATTGTTTCTGCCTGTTCCTTTAATACAGGGTCAATTCTTGCATAAACGCTAGCTGATTTTGCCATAACAATGCCTCCTTTTGTTGTAATCGTCTTTGTTTCCTATTTTGATTTTACAATGATGTATTGATATTCGCAATACATTTTACCGAAGAGTTGGCAATTTCCTTAATGTTTAATATTTCATTTAAAAAGAGGGTTCAAACCCTCTTATAAACCTTTCTTCACAAATATCTTATTGAATATCCTTCTTGTAAATTCATCATCATTCATCTTGTTTTCTAAGTACTGATTAATGTTCTTCTCATTCTCTTTTACTTTTTCAAAATGTGGATAATTCTCTTCAATCATCTTTCTAGTAGTAGTGTAGGTACTTCCACTAAAGTTATACTGAATAGATTGTACATTATCAATTAAAGAGAAGATAGACACAGAATTATAGATCAGGCTCTTATTGATATAAAGCTCCTCATTATGATACCAGTCTGTCGCATTGTAGTTCACAGTGAGTCCTTGATTTTTAGAATCAATTTTAAAAACATAACCGTATTCATGCAAAGGCAGACTATTTAACAAGTTTCCTATATTGGAATTATTACCAATATAAGGATTCTTATACTTCTTAATATTGTGTATGCCACTCAATGGTCTGTTAAATACAGTTGTAGGAACAGTATCTTCTGTATATTTCTTTGCGCTATCTACAATATAATACTCATTCGGTGTGTTTTTATTTATTCTATAAACATTATAGAATGGGTTGTAGTAGGTTGTCACATTAGAAGTCTTGATCATATAAACATAGATAGGAGGTCTATGAGAAGTTATAACACCTACATAATCCATCAACATAAATCCACATAATATTGCAATAAATACTCCACTACTTATTAATAATCTATTTCTCTTCAACTCTTTTGATAACCCATAAACAAATACTATAATACCTACAATAGAGTAAATACAGCACCAGCTGCTTTCTTTATCTAATATCGCAAAGGTAGCAAAACATAGAAATGCGCCAAAAATCATAATGCCAATAGAAATCTTTCTTTTCTCTTGTACAAGCATATTCTTACTATAATTAATTGTATTCTTTAAGCTCTTTTCTGTTGTTTCCATGATTTTATCCTCCGTTATATATTTACCGTTGAGCAGTTCATTTAAAGAAATGTCCAAAGTTTCACTTAACGGAATCAGTAAAGACAAATCAGGCATATAGTTACCGTTTTCCCATCTAGAGATAGTCTTATTACTGACACCTAATATATTTCCTAGTTGTTCTTGAGTGAGACCCTTTCTTTTTCTATTCTCAGAAATGAACTTACCTATTTTCTTTGTATCCATAACGTTTCTCCTTTCATGAAAACTATAAAATAAAGCATGAAACAACAACACCCCACAAATAGCGAATCCACTATTTTTATTATATATATTATGAAGGGAAGAGGGAACAATCCTGTATATACAGAGTTTTATCTGACTTGTTTATTGTCTCTATTTTCGTTAATATAGTAGATGATGAAATGAGGTATAAAAATGACTGAACAGGTACATAAAAGAAGAAAAAGATATAAAGGAACACACCCTAAAAACTTCTCAGAGAAGTATAAAGAACTTAATCCAGAATTATATCCTGAAACAATAGAAAAGGTTATTTCAAAAGGAAGTACACCAGCAGGTATGCATATTTCTATCATGGTAGATGAAATACTAGAATTCTTAGATATTCAGCCAGGACAGATTGGTTTAGATTGTACTCTAGGATATGGAGGACATGCTTCTAAAATGATGGAAAAACTAGAGGGTCAGGGACACCTTTATGGATTAGACATCGATACTATTGAAATAGAAAAAACAACAGAGAGACTAAGAAATAAAGGTTATGGAGAAGACATCTTTACTCCTATTTTGACTAACTTTAGAAACATTGATCAAGTCAGTGAGAAGTATGGACCATTTGATTTTGTCTTAGCTGATTTAGGAGTATCTTCTATGCAGATTGATAATCCAGAAAGAGGATTCTCATATAAGAAAAATGGTCCATTAGACCTAAGACTTAACCCTAAAGCAGGTAGACCTGCTTATGAAATCTTAAAAGACTTATCAAGAGAAGAACTAGAACATATTCTTACAGAAAACTCAGATGAACCATATGCTGATATACTCGCTAAGAATATCTATTCTTTCATACGTTCTGGTATGGAAGTAGAAACAACTCAGCAGCTCTATAAGATCATTGATAAAACACTCAACTTTATTACTGATAAGAATAGAAAAGATATTGTGAATAAGACAGCTGCAAGAGTATTCCAGGCATTAAGAATAGAAGTGAATCAGGAATTTGAAGTATTATATGATTTTGTAGAGAAGCTCCCTCTTATTTTAAAACCAGGAGGAAAGGCTGCAATTCTTACATTCCATTCTGGAGAAGATAGAATTGTGAAGAAGTCTTTTAAAGAACTAAAGAATCTTGGTATTTATGAAGATGTATGTAGAAATGTGATTAGACCTTCTAGGGAAGAATGTCATCGTAATTCACGTGCCAAGTCTACTAAGATGAGATGGGCTATTAAAGCAAAATAGAATACTTGAATATCAGATATACAAGTGTTATGCTTTATTTGTAAATTTGAGAACAATTGCATCAAAACGAAAAGGTAAGGATCTGGTCATCCTTACCTTTTTCTGTGCTTTTATATTATTCAAGTTCTTTCAGCATTTTTGCATATTCTATACATATTGTATCTGCAATCGCTGTGAGTGAATAAGGGTGAGTTGCATAATCACCTCTGCTATCATAGCGTATATATTGATCTATAAAAGAATAATCTAATTCTTTATTAGATGTAATTAAACAGATCTTAGGTTTCTTGCTTTGGTGTTTAAAAGGTTTTGCACGTGGGAAAATACGATCAAAATAAGTACCAGAATCAGAGAACAAGATAATTAAAGTCTTTTCATCCGCATTTGTAATATATTCAGCCTGATCAGCTACTTTAATGGCAGTAAATACAGGTTTAGCACTTGTCTGCAAATCATATTGCAAGTTTAATGCAACATTTTCAGAATGCATATAACCAAATGCAGCTACTTTTTGATACTCATAAATATCATCGACTAAATCTTTAATATCATCTTCAATAGAGCTCTTTTCCAACATCTCTAGATTCTCAATTACACTTCTTACATAAGAAGTGAAAATAGAATCTTCATTACGTCCTTCATAGTTAAACTTATTAGAAAATTTGATTTTTTCTACTGAAAACTTCGCAACTTGATTTTTCAACTGATTAAAATCCCTTAAACCTATATCCCTGCAGAATCTAGAAATACTAGAATTAGACACATAACACGCTTTCGCAAGCTCAGTTAGAGTATAGTCTTCTAAATCACGAATATTCTCTATCATAAATTTCGCAATCTTATAATTATTAGAACCTTTAGGTTCACCATTTAATGTAGATAATAAAATAATAATTAAGTTAAACATGTACTCACCGTCCTGGGTATAATATGCCTTATTATACCATAGGACAGTTACTTATTGCTTGATAATTACAGTATGTGAAACTAAATCATGAAAACAACGTGTATCTTTTTGAAAATAAGCATATCCAATAGAAACAAGTGTCAATGCATAAGCAACATAAGTTAAAGGATTTACAATAGAAGTGAACTGTAAAAGAGAGGCAATCTTTCTTAAATAAGAAGGAATAATAGTAATACCTCCTTCAAGAAGAGTTGCACCGAGTAATTCTCTTAACATCATGTTTTTCATGCTTACATCTTTATGATCATAATCAATGACTTTGATCTTACATATCTTCTTACCTGGAGTCTGTCCTTTCCAGATATAAAGAGGAATGAATACATAATAAAGAACTCCAATAGTAATTGCGATTAAACATACAATAAGAGCTGTATTCAAACCATAAGCAGTTAACTCAAACATCTCTGGTTTAAACTGACTATCTTTTCTTAAAAAGAATGTGATAGGAATAGAAGCCAACATATTAGTAATATACCAGTCAATTATTAATGCGACTGTTCTTCTTAATCTTAACTCTACAATATCCATCTTACTCATATATAGGACCTCCTGTTTATTCAAGTATATCAATTCATAATTGATCAGTAATCTCGTTTCCAATTCTTGGAAAACCTTTCCGGAATATAAAAAAAGAAAGTTCCGAAGAACTTTCTATAAAGACTTATAGTCTTTTGTAATCGTCCATGTTTAATTCAGAAGCTGCATCTTTATCACAGATCAATGTCATATTAGGATGAAGCTTTAAAACAGTAGATGGTAATTCATCTGTAATAGTTGAATCAAGAACCTGTTTTAAGATACCTGCTTTTTCCTTACCATTTACAATCATCACTAAGTGTTTAACCTTCATTAAGCTCTTAGGACCCATTGTAAGACTGAATGGAAGATTTTCTCTCTTTGGGTAATCAGGGTTTGCTTTATTCTTAGTAGCACGATCCATTGCATAAGAATATGAATCCATTGGTGTACATCTAGGACAGTTACTGCAGAAATGACCATCATAACCAAGACCAATAACCATGACATCAATACCACCTGCACGGCTGATTTCTTCATCATATGTTTCCCAGTTTTCCATAGTCATATCATGAATTTTTTCTTCTGGAATATTTGCTTCTTCGAAGAATAATTTCTGCATTTCTTCCCAGTTAGGACCATAAGGCTTACCATCCATGTATGGTGCTTCATCGAATAAATAATATTCGATATCCTTGAACTTTTCCTGATCTCTTACTTCTGGAGCTAACATCTTGTAAAGTTCAATAGGACTTCTGCCTGATGTAAGAGAAATATTCACTCTCTTATCCTGCATCATAGCACCAAGTAAGATGTGCAATGCACTTTCACTCATTTTCTGAGTGTTTTCTTCAACGATTAATTTCATAATAAATTCCTCCTGTATTTCACAAGAAGATAAAACTCACACACTTCACATTATAAGCATCAAACTCTTTCTGTCAACCTATAAAAATTAAAAATATGTAGTATATATCAATGTAATTTTGAATGCGTATTATACTTATAGAAATTTATTTCGCAAGTTATTTCCACGATTTGGAAAGTTCTTCTATCATATGGAAAGGTGTTTTATATATTGGAAAACACAAGATTTTTTTAACTTACCCAAGATATAATGTATCCAACGAGAAGGGAGGACTCGACATGAACTTCATGGAAAAATTCAATGAACTAGCAAACCGCACACTAGTGCCTATTGCAGACAAGTTAGCTAACCAAAGACATCTTGCTGCAATTCGTGATGGAATGGTTGTTGCTATTCCACTATCAATCATGGGAGGTGCTTGCTTAATTGTATCAACACCACCATTCAAACCTGAAACTCTACCAAACTGGGGTTTCATCACTACCATGCTTACAGGATGGTACAACTGGGCTCAGGCCAATAAAGCTGCATTATTATTACCATATAATATGACAATGGCTTTAATGGGACTATTTATTGCTTTCTCTATTTCTTATCATTTAGCTAAGAAATACAAAATGCCAAGCTTAAATGCAGCTGTTGTTTCTACTGCAGTATTCTTAATCGTATCTGCACCAACTACTTCTGCTGTCCCAGCTAATCTCATTACTGACGGCAAATCAGCCACTGATCTACTTGCACTTGCGGGAAGTTATCTACCAACAACTTATCTGGATGCAAAGGGTATCTTTACAGCTATTATCGTTTCTATCGGATGTGTAGAAATCATGAACTTCTTATTTAAGAAGAATGTTCGTATTAAGATGCCTGAAGGCGTTCCACCTGCAATCAGTTCATCATTCGATGCAATCTTACCACTTTTTATCTGTGTTATCATATTCTATGCATTATCATTATTTGTACAGAATATCAGTGGTCAGTTATTACCAAGTATGATTATGACAGTACTTGCACCTGCGGTATCTGGTCTAGATTCATTAGTAGGTATCTGTTTAATTACTATCATTGCTCAGACATTCTGGTTCTTTGGTTTACATGGCGAAAGTATCACTCAGCCAATCAGATTACCATTCATGCAGATGTATTTAATTACTAATATCGCAGCATATAGTGCTGGTAAACCATTAGTACACTTCTTTACTCAGCCATTCTGGTCATATATTATCGCATTAGGTGGCGGAGGTGCTACTTTAGGATTATGTATTCTATTAGTTAGATCTAAATCAGTTGAATTACGTACTTTAGGTAAGCTTTCAATTGGTCCAGCATTCTTCAATATCAATGAACCAATCATCTTTGGTTTACCAATGGTATTAAATCCAATTATGATGATTCCATTTATTTTTGTGCCAGTTGTTAACTCTATTATTGCCTATACATGTATGGCATTAAATATCGTTGGAAAGGGTGTTATTGAGACACCATGGACAACACCAGCACCTCTTGGTGCAGCATTAGGATGTATGGATGTAAAAGCCGGTATCATGGTTATAGGGCTAATCATTTTAGATATGGCGCTTTACTATCCATTCGTTAAATTATTAGAAAAACAAAAGTTAGAAGAAGAAAATTCAAAATAATTAAAACAAGAAATAAAACTCACACACACATAAAATTGAATAACCTTAAATATTTTGTGAAAGACTGCAACCCCACAGCAGTCTTTTTAATTTGTGATAAACCTTGTATACTGTAAACAAGGAGAATCATATGAGAAAAGAAGAACTAATAGACTTATTGAAGAAGGATGTAGTCCCTGCATTAGGATGTACAGAACCAGTCTGTGTCGCATTATGTGCAGCTTATGCATCTCAACAGTTAAATAATCCAATAACTAAAATAGAGTTAGATGTTAATAAAGGAATATATAAAAATGGGATGTCTGCAGGTATACCACATTGTGAACATGTAGGTCTAGAGTATGCTGCTTCTATCGGGGCATTATTAAAGAACCCAGAAAAACAGCTGACTCTATTTGAAGATATAGAGTCAGATACAATTACACAAGCTGAATTATTAGTGCCCCATGTTTCTATCACAATTAATGATTCAGCATCTATTCATGTAAAATGTACTCTTTATACATCTAACGATACAGTGACATGTATGATTAAAGAGGCACATACAAATATAGTTTATCTAGAAAAGAATGGAATTGTATTAGAAGAGAAGACAACTCAAGAAACAAACAATACACCCACTGTGATTGATGAACTCAAAGAAATGAAAATATCAGACATACGTTCTTTGGTGGATTTAATGACAGTGGATGAACTTGAATTCCTATTAGATGGTATAGAAATGAATGACCAATTATCACAATATAAAGGAACAACCTATTTGAGTGATTCGTTCAATCATTCATTATTCTCTGAAGACTTGTTAACTAGAATAATAAGGAAAGTTACTGCAGCTGCTGAAAATAGACTAGATGGCTGTCCACTTCCTGCAATGAGCAGTTCGGGCGCAGGTACAAAAGGACTCGTAGTTTCTATCCCGGTGAATGAAGTGGCAGAAGAACTACACGTATCACTAGAAAAGAAAGTCAAAGCACTTGCGCTTACGCATCTAGTAAATAGATATATTAATGCACATATTGGGAAATTATCGCCTATGTGCACATGTGTCATGGCTTCTTCTACATCTGCTTCTGTAGGTATCGCTTATCTCTTAGATGCATCAGATGATCAGATAGGGTATTGTATACGTAATATGACAGGAACTGTAACTGGTATGATTTGTGATGGTGGAAAAGTAGGATGTGCATTAAAGGTGTCTATAGGTTCTACGGCTGCACTTATGTGTGCAACAACTGCAGTTAATAATGCAGTATTAAGAGAAAGTGATGGAATTTGTGCAGCAACAGCTGAACAATGTATTCAAAATATGGCGCGCATTGGGAAAAATGGAATGGAAAGAGTAGATGAAGAAATCATCGCAATTATGAAAAGTAAAGAGTGTCAATAGCGAGAAGGTGGTCCAAGGATCATCTTCTTTTTGCATATAATGGCACATTTTAATAATTAAAGTGAATAAAGTATGAAGTGTCAGTTGATTAAAATAACCTTGTATATATCATAAAAAATGAATTGTATAAAAATAATATTACTATTCTAAAACATCATAATGGAACATTTCCCTTATCTTTGACACCTATTCCAAAAGTTTGTGCCACGTCCCAGAAGGGGCCTGAAATATTGAAAGTGTTTGCATTGTTGGGTAAACTAGGACTCGTCAAAACAAATGAAAGCAATTTCAAGGAGGAAACAGAAATGAGTTTAGTATTAGCAAGAATCGACCAGAGATTAATTCATGGTATTGTTGTTACGCAATGGGCAGGTGCAACACAGGCAAAAAGATTAATGGTAGTCGATGATGAAGTAAGTAAGGATGAAGTTCAAAAATCAGCTATGAGAATGAGTAAGCCAGTGGGGACTGGGATGTCAATCATTGATACAGAAACAGCTATTAAGAACTTCAACGCAGGTAAGTATGATAGCCATAATGTATTCATGATTGTAAGAGAACCATCTACATTAGTTAAGTTAGCTGAAGGTGGTGTTAAGATTCCTAAAGTAAATATTGGTATTATCTTCGATGGGGAAGGTAAGACAACAGTGAAGAAGATGGTTTCAGTCAATGAAGAAGAAGTGAATGATTTAAAGAAATTACAGTCTATGGGTATTCCAGTGACATTCCACTTCGTACCAAGCGAAGCAGAAGAACCACTAGAAACATATATTAAATAATCAAGGGGGATAAGAAGTATGCAGGTTATTCAAGGAGTATTAATCGTATTATTATCAATGTGGATGGTTTTAGACCAGCAGGGTATTGTTATTACAACATGGTTCCCAATCATGGTTGCATTCTTTGCAGGATTGATTATGGGGGATATGAAAACTGCCATGATTATTGGTGGTACATTCCAGTTAATGAACTTAGGTGTTGCCAACATCGGTGGTTCATCAGTGCCTAACTGGGGTCTTGCGACAGTAGTTGGTATTTATGTTGCATGTAGAACTACAAATGATGTGGCTCAGGTAAAAGCAGTTGCCTTAGCAGTAGGTGTACCAGTCGGTATGCTTGGTATTCAGTTAGATGTATTCGCAAAGTTATTAAACACTTATGTAACACATGCAGCAAAGAAAGCATGTAATGAAAAGAAGTTTGGGAAGATGAACAGAATTCTTAGGATTGGTACTATGATCTTCGCTTTATCTACAGGTTTACCAACAGCTTTATGTGTATTATTTGGTGATGCAATCGTTAATGTTATCTTAAAATCAGTTCCAGTATGGTTCACAAATGGTCTATCTATCGCAGGGAATATGTTACCAGTTGTAGGTATCGCATTATTGTTACAGGTTATGCCTGCTAAGAAGTACTTATCAATGTTGATGATTGGTTTTGTCTTCTCAGCTTACTTAAATGTACCAATGTTAGGTGTATCTATTATTGGTTTAGCTATTGCTTACTATTTCTTTACAACACAGGTCAATAAAGCACCAGTGGTCGCAGCAGAAGGTGCAGTAATCGAAGAAGGAGATGATTGGGATGAATAAAGAAATACAGACAACAGAAGTTGTTACAAAGAAAGATCTTACAAAAGCCGCAGTACGTTACATGTTTATGGCATGTAATACATATAACTATGAAAACCATCAGGGGCCAGCAGTTGTATTTGGATTAGAGAAGGTTTTAAGAAAGATTCATAAGAATAATGATGATGACTATGTTGCATCACTAAATAACCACTTTAAATATTTCAATACTACAACTTGGATGGCTAATATCTTACTTGGTGCAAGTGTTGCCATGGAAGAAAAAGATGGTGTAGAAGCATTAGATACAGTACAGAACTTTAAGACAGGTATGATGGGTCCTCTTGCAGGTATCGGTGATACTTTAATCTGGGTACTATATCCAACAATCATGGGGTCTATTGCAGCTTATATGGGACTTGAAGGTAACCCTACAGGTGCACTCATCTGGATGTTACTTAATGTGATTTTCTTCTTCTTTAGAATTAAGTTATTCCATTTAGGATATGATTCAGGTTTAAAGCTTATTACTACATTAGGTGATAAGTTATCAGTCTTCACAGAAGCAGCATCTATCATGGGTCTAACAGTTATTGGGGCATTAATCCCTTCAGTTGTTAAGATGTCATTAGGTCTTGTCTTTAAGTCAGGTAAAGTAAAACTTGCTATTCAGACAGGTGTCTTAGATAAGATCATGCCTGCTTTATTACCAGTTGCACTTACATTTGTTGTTTATAAATTACTTGCATCTAAGAAACTTACTGTTATTCAGGTCATCTTCTTAATTATCATTCTTGCATTAGTTTGCTCATTCTTTGGAATTCTAGCTCTCTAATCAAAGTTTTCGGGGGAAAAGTCTATGAGAAAAATCGTTCTAGCCAGCCATCATTTACTTGCTGATGGTTTAAAAGATACAATCCAGTATCTTATGCCAACTTTAACTGATATCCAGTCAGTGAGTGCTTATATGGATAATGTACCTGTTGAAAAACAGTTAAAAGAAGCACTTGGAGAAATCAATGAAGATAATGAATACATCATCTTCACTGATATGCTTGGGGGTAGTGTGAATCAGGAAGCAGTCAAATATTTACAGTATCCTAATGTATATGTGATTACAGGGATGAATTTACCTATTGTATTAAGTGTCTGTTTATCATTAGCAAGCTGTGAAAAAGTGAATGAGGATGTCATTAGAAATGCGATTGATGATGCAAAGTCACAGATTGTTTATGTCAACGATGTTATGAAAAATATGGGGGTTGATGAAGATGATGAATAAAGATTGGTGGAAAAGCAGCGTTGTTTATCAGGTTTATCCACAAAGTTTTAATGATACCAACAATGATGGGGTTGGTGATTTAAAAGGTATTACTGAAAAACTTCCTTATTTATCTAAATTAGGTATTGATGTTATCTGGTTAAATCCTATCTATGAATCACCATTAGTAGATAATGGTTATGATATTGCGAACTATAGAAAGATCAATCCAATGTATGGCACAATGGAAGATTTTGATGAACTATTAGAAACAGCACATAGTATGAATATTAAGATTATTATGGACTTAGTTGTTAATCATACAAGTGATCAGCATGAATGGTTCTTAAAGTCTAAGTCTTCTAAGGATAATGAATATTCTGATTTCTATATCTGGAAAGATCCTAAGGAAGATGGCAGTGAACCAACAAACTGGGGTGCTACTTTTGGCGGTGCTGCATGGACTTATGTTCCTGAAAGAAAACAGTATTATCTACATTGTTTTGCGCCTGGACAACCTGATTTAAACTGGGAGAATCCTAAAGTGAGAGAAGCTGTTTATAATGAAATGAGATTCTGGTTAGATAAAGGTATTGATGGTTATAGAATGGATGTTATTTCTTTATTAAGTAAGAGACAGGACTTCCCAGATGCCTTACCAGGAGAATATGATTATGCAAAATCATATTATAAAGGAGCTTCTAATGGACCTCGTATTCATGAATTCTTACAGGAAATGAATAGAGAAGTCTTATCACACTATGATGTGATGACGGTAGGAGAAACAGCCAATACCAATGTTCAGCAGGGTAAGCTTTATACTGATCCTTCTAGACATGAATTAAACATGGTATTCCAGTTTGACCATATGCATTTAGATTATGGTGAATATGGAAAGTTCTCTGATGTAAAGTTTAAACTCAGTGATTTAAAGAAGAGCTTATCAACATGGATCAATGATTTAGGTGATGGATGGAATTCACTTTATTGGGATAACCATGACCAGCCTAGAAACGTGACTCGTTTTGGTGATGATGGAGTATATCGTGTAGAATCAGCTAAAATGTTAGCTACTCTTCTACATATGATGAAGGGCACACCTTATGTCTTCCAGGGGGATGAATTAGGTATGAAAGATGTACCTTTTACATCACTTGACCAATATAAAGATATTGAAACAGTCTTTATGTGTCAGAAGATGAAAGATAAAGGCGAAGATGAAGAAACAATTAAGAAATATGCTTATTTAAGTTCAAGAGATAATGCAAGAACACCATTCCCTTGGAATGGAGAAGAAGGTTCAGGCTTCTCTGATGCAAAGCCTTGGATTGATTATTCACCTGATAACAAGTTCATCAATGCAGAAGATGAATTAAAAGATCCAAATTCTGTCTTCTATTATTATCAGAAATTAATTCGTTTAAGAAAAGAAAATCCTATAATTGTTTATGGATCTTATAAACTATTAGACGAAGAAGATTCAGATATCTTCTCATATGAAAGAGAATATGAAGGTAAGAAGTTACTTGTAGTATGTTCTTTCGCAAAAGAGAAGGTAAGATATACATTGCCTGATGACTATAAGGATGCAGAAATTCTTATTGGAAATTATGAGAATGTATTGAAAACAGATGATAAAAATATTATTCTAAACCCATATCAAGCAGTAGTTTATCTAACAAAGGGGTAATGAGATATGGACTTTGACACACAAGCAGGACTTATTTATTCAACACTAAGTGATAATGAAAAAGACATGATTCAATATATCAGAAATCATAAATCTGATGTTGTAGACATGCCTATTAATGAACTTGCGAAGGTTCTGCTTTCGTCAAAGAGTTCTGTATTACGTTTGGCACAGAAGCTAGGCTATACAGGTTATTCAGAATTAAAGTATTCTTTAAAGAAGGATATAGTGAAGAAAGCAGTTGTTCCTACAGATTTGGTTGAAAAATTTAGAAAAGAGATTGATAAAACATTTGAATATGCATCGCAGGTAAACTTTGCTACATTGATTTCCGAAATCCATAAAGCACGACAAGTCATTTTGTATGCGACGGGTTTTACTCAGAACAACTACACAAAACAGTTCTCCAGTGAGCTATTCATGGCAGGGCGTTCAAATTATATTGTATCTGGTGAAACTAATTTTGAAGTCATCTCACACTCCCTAACTAGTGATGATTTTGTCATTATTATTTCATTGTCAGGTAATACACCAGGTATCAGAACAACAGTAAATGCACTGAATATGAAGGATATACCTATTCTTTCTATAACTGAGCTAGGAAAGAATTTCCTTGTAGAAAATTCAGATTATCAGCTTTACTATAATACAACAGAATTTCCTCTTGAGGATGAACATATCATTTCTATGAATGCAGTAGGAATTGTTCTTACTATTCTTGCAAGAAAATATCAAGAATTCGCATTCTTTGATGAGTAAAGTCAGACTTAATGGTCTGGCTTTTTTGCGTGTTATAGACTTTACGAATATATATGTTAAATCAAGGTTAAATCTTATTCCGAAAAAATGAAAATAATTCATTTTTTCGGAATAAGAAGGTATAATATATATGGGTGAATGAAATGAAACTTTTAGAAAGAAACTATTTAACAAAAATTATTAATGTAATTGGAACTCCTGATATTAAAGTGATTACGGGTATTAGAAGATCTGAAAAATCATGTCTGTTACTACAATTTATGGAATATATAAATCAAACTGATAAAGACGCGAATATTATTTTTGTTGATTTCAATTCTTTAAGTGCAGAGCCGTATTTAGAATACCATGCATTAAATAATTATATAGAAGGTCAATATAAATCTAACAAGAATAATTATGTATGTATAGATGAAGTTCAAATGTGCAGTGGCTTTGAGAAAGTCATAAATAGTCTACATAGTAGTATGAAATATGATATTTATATTACTGGTTCGAATGCATTTCTATTAAGTAGTGATTTGGCTACTTTATTTACCGGTAGAACGTATGAAATAGAAATATTTCCTTTTTCTTATAAAGAATGTCTAAAATATTATGCTGGGCAGTATTCACTTGATAGATACGTGAGAGAAGGTGGAATGCCTGGAACTTTGCTTTATCGTGAAAAAGATGATAAGTATAAATACATACGAGATGTTTTTGAGACGCTTATTATAAGGGACATAACTAATAAATATTCGATGAGAAACAAAGAAGTTATTCATGATTTAGCGTACTTTATGATGGATAACATTAGTTCTTTGACATCAGCAAATAATATATCTAAATCATTAGCAAATGCTAATATTAAAATAACAGATAAGACTATAAAATTGTATATGCAATATTTGAAAGATTCATACTTGTTTTATAAAGTTAGAAGGTATGATATAAAAGGGAAAAAATATTTGGCAACAAATGATAAGTATTATTTGTCCGACCATTCTTTCAGATATGCTATTATAGGAACAAAAAACATGGACTATGGCAGAGTATATGAAAATATCGTTGCGATTGAATTGCTTAGAAGAGGGTATGAAGTTTATGTTGGTAAACTTTATAAAAAAGAAGTTGATTTTGTGGCTATAAAACAAAATGAGAAGATTTATTTTCAAGTAAGTGATGATATTTCGAATCAGAAAACTTTCGATAGAGAAGTTACTTCACTATTAGAAATACAAGATGCATATCCTAAAATCTTATTGGCTAACACACATCATGATGAATATCAGTATGAAGGTGTAAAAATAATTGATATTGAAGAATGGTTAAAATTGTAAATATAAATGATTTGAATGCAGATAAGATAATAAATAAACGTTTTACTTTATGCTTGTGAATCCTTCTAGCCTATGGGAGGCTGTAACGGGTAAATAACTAATTATAGTTTCAGAAACAGTAAAAGGCGGATCGAAGTCCTGCTGGTCATGAGTTTGAGGTGGATAAGGTAACTACTGATACAAGGGGCGT
>NZ_DAWDDM010000009.1:0-18308 GCF_052354645.1 Catenibacterium sp. | reverse complement strand
ATTATCTCAATATACAATCATTTACTATATATAATCATACAGAATGTAAGTACTATTCATTAAGTGATTATAACTACCAGGATATGATTAAAGATCTTTTACATGCAAAACACTTTATCTTTATGGAATACTTTATTGTTTCTAAAGGACTGATGTTTGATACTATTATTGGAATATTAAAACAGAAGGTTAAAGAAGGTGTTGATGTACGCTTTATCTTTGATGATTTTGGTTCCTTTACAACTGTACCTCTTCACTTTGCGAAGAAATTAGAAGAGTCAGGCATTAAAACAGTGATGTTTAACCGTTTTATTCCTGTCTTCTCTTTAAGCCAGAATCATAGAGACCATCGTAAGATCTGTGTGATTGATGGTTATATTGGTTATTCTGGAGGTTTTAACTTAGCAGATGAGTATATCAACTGTAAGATGCGTTTTGGACATTGGAAGGATACAGGGATTCGTTTAGAAGGGGAAGCGGTATGGTCTTTGACATCTATGTTTCTTTCTACATTCTATGCTTATCATAAGGAATATCATGGAGAAGATATAGAACAATTTAAACCCCATACCTACCATCCTGAACCATTTAAGAATACAGGTTATGTATTACCTTATGGAGATGATCCACTCGATGATGAAGGGGTAGGAGAATCTGTTTATTTAAATATGATTACACATGCTTCTAGAAGTATTGATATTATGACACCTTATTTTATTATTGATGATGTCATGTTGAAGGCATTGTGCTTGGCTTCTAAGAATGGTGTTAAGATCAGATTATATGTCCCTCATGTACCAGATAAGAAGATTGTCTTTAGAGTGACACGTTCTTATTATTATGATCTCATTCGTGCTGGTATTGAGGTGTATGAATATTTACCAGGCTTCTTACATGCGAAAGTCATGTTAGTAGATGGTAAAGCAGCCACAGTAGGAACAATCAACTTTGATTATCGTTCTTTATACTTACACTTTGAATGTAATGTCTTATTATATGAAGCAGAATGTTTATCTGCAATCAAGAGAGATTTTAGAGAAATGATTGAGATTTGTGCACCTGTAAAAATAGATGACAGCCGTCATTTTAAAGGACTCGTAGAAGGATTATTGAGATTATTCTCTCCACTTCTATAAAATTCTTGACAGTCCAACATTTTGTGATACATTATTTAGAGTATGAAATAAAAAAGGAGGAATACAAGATGGCTGAAAATAAGCTTGAAAACTCACTAAAAATCGCCATTGGTCAGTCTGTTAATAAGTGCTTTGAAGCAGTAGATATCACCCCTGAAAATATCATGATTGAGATTCCTAAGGATTCTACTCATGGTGATTATTCTACTAACATTGCAATGCAGCTGACAAGAACACTCCATAAGAATCCTCGTGAAATTGCGACAGCCATTGTTGATTCACTTGATCAGGAAGCAGCACATGTAGAAAAAGTAGAAATTGCTGGTCCTGGTTTTATTAACTTCTTTATGAAAAATGATGCGCTTACTTCAGTAATTACTGAAGTACTTTCAGAAAAGGATAATTATGGACAGACTCACTTCGGTGAAGGAAAGAAATATAACGTAGAATTCGTTTCTGCCAACCCTACAGGAGACTTACACTTAGGTCATGCAAAGGGTGCTGCAGTAGGTGATTCTATCTGTCGTATCATGACTAAAGCAGGTTATGATGTAACTAGAGAATATTATATTAATGATGCAGGTAAACAGATCACTAACCTTGCATTATCTCTATACAGCCGTTATCTTGCATTATTTGATATCGAACGCCCAATTCCAGAAGATGGATATATGGGACAGGATGTCATTGATATTGCGAAGAGTATCAAGGAAAAAGAAGGAGATGCTTTAACTCAGTTAACTGAAGAAGAAGCCATTGCTTATTTCCGTAAGGTTGGTACTGAACATGAATTACAGAAGATCAAAGATATCTTAAAGGAATTCCGTGTATCATTTGATGTATGGTTCTCTGAAACTTCTTTATATGAAGGTAATAAGATTGAACCTGCAATTAATAAGTTAAAAGAAAAAGGCTATACATATGAACAGGATGGAGCCTTATGGTTTAGAACAACTGATTTTGGTGATGATAAGGACCGTGTTCTTATTAAAACTGATGGAAGCTATACATACTTCACACCAGATATTGCATATCACTTAAGTAAGTTGAATAGAGGCTATGATTACTTAGTTGACTTACTTGGTGCTGACCACCATGGTTATATCAACCGTATGAAAGCAGCTATTCAGGCTTTAGGTTATAATGCGGATCAGTTGAATATCGATATCTTACAGATGGTAAGAATGGTTGAAAACGGTGAAGTTGTTAAGATGAGTAAACGTACTGGTAACGCTGTTACTATTCGTGACTTAATTGATGATATTGGTGTAGATGCAACTCGTTATTTCTTTGTGGCAAAAGCAGCAAACACACCATTTGATTTTGACTTAGGACTTGCAAAATCACAGTCAAATGAAAACCCTGTATACTATGCACAGTATGCACATGCAAGAATGTGTTCAATCATGAGATCAGCAGCAGAAAAGAACATTGAACCTGCAGATCACTTTGAATTGATTAATAACCCAAAAGAAATTGAATTATTAAAACACATTAATGAATTCAAAAACACAATCAATGATGCAGCTCGTACAAGAGCCCCTCATAAGATTGCAAATTATATTCAGAAATTAGCACAGTTATTCCATTCATTCTATGGTGACTGTCACGTAATTGATGAAGAAAACAAAGAATTATCTTCTCAACGTTTAGCACTTGTAGAAGCAACACGCATTACACTTGCTAACGCATTAAACTTAATTGGTGTCCATGCACCAGAAAAGATGTAGGAGGCTACTATGGATTACAGACAAGAGTCAATGGTAAATATCGCATTCGAAATTCTTACTAAATCAGCAGGAGCAATGAGTTTCTATGATATTTGGAAAGAAGTTGCTGAAAAGAAAGAATTCGATGAAGAACAGAAAGATGATAACGAATCATTATTCTATACAAATATGATCTTAGATGGTCGTATGATCACTATTGGTGAAAACAAATGGGATCTTAGAACAAGACACAGATTCGAAGAAGTACATATCGATATGAATGATATCTACAATGAAGATGAATCAGAAGAAAGCGCTGAAGAAGAAGACGAAGGCTTAGTTGAAGATAACTATGGTGAAGAAGAATAAGGAGAAATCCTTATTCTTTTTTTCTATAAATTAATATAGTTTTTACATGATTATGCTTTATTTTTGTGTTTTATTCTAAACATTAAAAAAAGTTTTGATGAAAGGGTTTACCTTTACATAAATCCTTGTGAAATAGTTGATTTTAGTTAAGTGCTGGATTATAATACAAATAGAAATTATTTAAGGAGGAATGTCATATTATGGCAGTAAAAGTTGCAATTAACGGATTTGGCCGTATCGGTCGTTTAGCATTCAGACAGATGTTTGATGCAGAAGGTTATGAAGTAGTAGCTATCAACGATTTAACTTCACCTAAAATGTTAGCTTACTTATTAAAGTATGATTCTTCACAGGGTAAATATGCTCATGCTGATACAGTAGAAGCAGGAGAAGATTACATCACAGTTAACGGTAAGAAGATCACTATCTATAAAGAACCAGATGCTTCTAAATTACCTTGGGGTGAATTAGACGTAGACGTAGTACTTGAATGTACTGGTTTCTACACTTCAAAAGCAAAAGCTGAAGCTCATGTAGCTGCAGGTGCTAAGAAGGTTGTTATTTCAGCTCCAGCTGGAAGCGATCTTAAGACTATCGTATTCAACGTAAACAACGAAACATTAACAACAGAAGATAAGGTTATCTCTGCAGCTTCTTGTACTACAAACTGCTTAGCTCCAATGGCTAATGCATTAAACAAGTTAGCAGAAATCCAGGGTGGTATCATGTTAACAGTTCATGGTTACACTGGTGACCAGATGCTTCTTGATGGACCACAGAGAAAAGGTAACTTAAGAAGATCTAGAGCTGCTGCAGTTAACATCGTACCAACATCTACAGGTGCTGCAAAAGCTATCGGTTTAGTTATCCCAGAATTAAATGGTAAATTAATCGGTTCTGCAGTTCGTGTACCAGTTCCAACTGGATCAACTACAGTTTTAACAGCTGTTGTTAAGGGTACTGTTACTGTTGATGAAGTTAACGCTGCTATGAAGGCTGCTGCAACTGATTCATTCGGTTACAATGAAGACGAAATCGTATCTTCTGACATCGTTGGAATGACTTACGGTTCATTATTTGACGCAACTCAGACTATGGTTAACGCTTTACCTGATGGAAATAGTGAAGTTCAGGTTGTATCTTGGTACGACAATGAAAACTCATTCACTTCTAACATGGTTAAGACAATCAAGTATTTCTCAGAATTAGCTTAATCAGATCTGAATTAAATAATGGAAGATCCCTATTATAGGGATCTTTTCTTTTTGGTCAAGTTTCTACTCAAAACAGTCATGTTATGATAAAATAATGAAACGAGGTGACTTGAACATGGAATTCAATAAAAGAAAGAAAAACTTATTAATCAAATATATAGTCATAGGTGTATTATGTTTAGCTCTTGGATTTGGGAGTGGTTATTTAGTCTTTCATAATAGTGATGCAAGTGCTGAAGATAAGACAAATATGACAGTAGTAGATGAAGTATTAGAACTTCTTAATAATAATTGGCTGGATACATCTGATTCTAAAACATCTATTCAAGATCGTATGATTGCAGGATTGGTAGATGGTTTAGGTGATTCACATTCTTCTTATATGTCTACACAAGAGAATAAAGAATTTAATAGTGATATTAATGGTAATTACAGTGGTATTGGTGTTTATTTCTCACCTGTACATAGCGGTGCTTTATTAACCGGTATTATTGAAGGAAGCAGTGCAGAAAATGCAGGTCTTAAAGCAGGAGATATCATTACTGATGCTGATAATAAATCACTTTCTGGTATGACTAGTACTGAAATGCAGGAATATATTAAAGGAAATGAAGGGACAGAAGTCTCTTTAAAAGTAAAAAGATTTCAACAGACTTTAAATGTAAAAGCAGTACGTAAGAATTTCAGTTCCGATGTGACTTATTATGTAGGTACTACAAATAATAAAACATATGGTTATGTGAATATTTCTACTTTTGGTGATACAACTGCTCAGCATGTAGAAAAAGCTTTAAAAGAATTTAAGAAACAGAATGTCTCAGATATTATTCTAGATTTAAGAGGTAATGGTGGAGGTTATATTACTGCTGCAAGAGATCTTCTTTCTTTATTTAATGAGAAGGGAGAGACACTCTTTACTGTTAAGAATAAGAAGGGTCAGACTGAAACATATAAGGATAATAGTAAGACACATTATGCATTTTCTAATGGTTATATTTTAATGAATAGTGGTACTGCAAGTGCATCTGAATTATGTGCAGGTACATTTAAAGAAATACAGGGATATAAACTTATTGGGCAGCAGTCTTATGGGAAAGGGACTATCCAGGCACAGACGAACTTATCTGATGGTTCTGTATTGAAATACACTTATGCAAAGTGGTATACACCTAAGGGTGTGAATATTAATAAGAAGGGATGGACTCCAGATGTCACTGTAGAGGATCAATCTCTCTTATCAGCTTATTTTACTTATTATAGTGATAAGTTTTATGTGGATAATGTGAATAATTCTATTATTGTGATGGAAAGATTATTAGATGTGTTAGGTTATAATCCAGGTCGTACAGATGGTTATTTCTCACAAGGAGTGAGTGATGCATTAAAACGTTTTGAACAGGATCATGGATTAACTGTAGATGGCGTATTAGAATATAGTGATCAGGAATGCATGGTTTCTGTACTTGCAGAAAGATTAAGTCATAAGGAATATGATAATAGTTTACAGAAGGTACTTACTTTAATATAGAAAGAGGGGATTTTATGTCTTACAAGCTTGTATCAAAATTTAAACCAATGGGTGACCAGCCCGAGGCTATTAAAGAATTAGTAGAAGGTATTCATCAAGGTAAAAAGACACAGGTATTATTAGGTGGTACAGGAACTGGTAAGACATTTACTTTTGCGAATGTCATTGCACAGGTGAATAAACCTACTCTTGTACTATCACATAATAAAACTCTTGCAGGACAGTTATATAGTGAATTAAAGGAATTCTTTCCAGAAAATCGTGTAGAATACTTTATTTCAAACTTCGATTTCTACCAGCCAGAAGCCTATATACCCAAGAGTGATACATATATTGATAAAGAATCACAGACAAATGAAGAAATAGAGATGTTAAGAGCTGCTGCGATGAACTCTTTATTAGAAAGAAAAGATACAATTGTCGTAGCCTCTGTGGCAGCTATTTATGGGTTAGGTAATCCACAGAGTTATCAGGAAATGATCTTCTCCTTACGTGTAGGACAAGAAATAGATCGACGTGAATTACTTACATTCTTAGTCGATAGACAATATACAAGAAATGATATGGATCAGGTCAAAGGTACTTTTAGAGTACGTGGTGATGTGATTGAAATAGTACCAGGTCATACTGAATCTTATATTATACGTATTGAATTATTTGGTGATGAAGTAGATCGTATTACAGAAGTAGATCCTCTGACTGGTCATGTTCAAGCATCTTATAATACTTATACAATTTATCCGGCTGAAGAATATATTACAAGTCGTGAAAAGATGCTTCATGCCTGTGATACGATAGAAGAAGAATTAAAAGATCGTCTACAATATTATCAAGATGCCGCAAAACCTCTTGAATATGAAAGAATAGATAACCGTACAAGACATGATATTGAAATGTTGAGAGAAGTGGGTATCTGTCCAGGTATTGAAAACTATTCACGTCATATTGATGGGAGAAAACCAGGAGAAAGACCTTATTGTTTAATAGATTATTTCCCTGATGATTTCTTACTTATTGTCGATGAATCTCATGTTATGCTTCCACAGATCAGAGGTATGTTTAACGGAGATAGAAGCCGTAAAGAAACATTGGTAGAATATGGCTTTCGTTTACCAAGTGCTTTAGATAACAGACCACTTCGTTTTGAAGAGTTTGAAAAGCTTATTCCCCAGGCAATATTTGTATCTGCCACACCGGGTGATTATGAATTAGAAGGTGTCCATGGTGAATATGTTGAACAGATTATTCGTCCAACAGGATTATTAGATCCTATTATTGAAGTGCGTCCTATTGAAGATCAGATTGATGATATTATTAGTGAAATACAGTTACGTATAGAAAGAAATGAACGTGTACTTATTACGACTCTTACAAAGAGAATGGCTGAAGATTTAACTGATTATCTTAAGGAATTTGGTTTAAAGGTCGCTTATCTTCATTCAGAAACAAAGACATTAGAACGTACAGAAATATTAAGAGATTTACGTTTAGGTAAATATGATGTTTTAATTGGTATCAACTTATTAAGAGAAGGTTTAGACCTTCCAGAAGTCTCTCTTGTATGTATTTTAGATGCAGATAAGGAAGGGTTCTTAAGAAGTGAACGTTCATTGATTCAGACAATTGGTCGTGCTGCAAGAAATGCGGACGGTCATGTAATCATGTATGCAGACCGTATTACTGATTCAATGCAGCGTGCCATTGATGAAACAAGTCGTCGTAGAGAAATACAGGAAGCTTATAATAAAGCCCATGGTATTATACCTACGACTATCAAGAAAGAAATTAGAGAAGCAATCCATGGACAGGAAGTCATTGATGAAGCACAGAAGCTTGTCAAGAAAGGCCGTAAGGCACCTAAGAAGGATAAGAAGGTTCTTCTTGAGGAATTAGAAAGACAGATGAAGGAAGCAGCTAAGGTGCTTGACTTTGAACGAGCTATGGAATTACGCGATATGATAGAGGAGATTAAAGATGGAAAGTAAGTTTAATCTCACACCTCTCGCATTAGATATTTTTGAGGCAATTAAACAGGCAGGAGGACATGTCTATTTAGTAGGAGGGTGTGTACGAGATTTTCTATTAAAAAGAAGATCTAAAGATATTGATGTAGAAGTACATCACCTCTCTTTTGAGGCTTTAAAGGAAGTATTATCTCCCTTTGGGACAGTGCAGGTGATGGGTGCATCCTTTGCGGTTGTACATCTTTCTACATTAGAAGGTTATGAATTTGCCTTACCTAGAATAGAAGAGAAGACAGGAATGAAGCATCAGGATTTTAATATTATTGTGGATCCTGATCTTCCTTTAGAAAAAGCCTGTGCTAGAAGAGATTTCACTATTAATAGTATGTTATATGATGTAGAAACAGAGAAAGTGATTGATTTCTATTCAGGACAGGAAGATTTAAAGAATGGTATTTTACGTGCTACAAATAAAGATCATTTTTCAGAAGATCCATTACGTGTATTAAGAGGTGCTTCTTTTATGTCACGCTATGGCTTTAAGATGGATGGAGACACAAAGAATCTCTGTCAATCTATTGTAGAAGAAGGTGGATTAGAGACTTTAAGTATCGAACGTATTTATACAGAATATTGTAAGATATTGATGGGATTATATCCTTCACAGGGATTTAATTTCTTAAGAGATATTCATGGTTTACCATTCTACTTAGAAGATTTAGTCACAACACATCAAAGAACTGACTATCATCCAGAAGGTAGTGTATGGAATCATACAATGTTGGTGACTGACTTAGCAGCTTTATGTAAGCATCATACAAGTGAACCGTTATGGTTTATGTGGAGTGCTTTATTACATGATATAGGTAAACCACTAGTGACAACACCAGAAGGACATGCTTATGGTCATGCAGAAGAAGGTGCAGCTCTCTTTAATGAGAAGGTTGATTTAATTCTTTCTCATAAACAGAAGAAATATATTTATACTATGATTCAATATCATATGGTATTACCTACATTTTCTCGTAATCATGCAAGAAAAATCAAATTCTTACGCTTCTTAAAAGCGATTGATCAGAAGGCTCCTTTAAAAGATCTTCTTTATCTTGCAAGATGTGATAAGTTAGGTAGAGGTATGGTCACAAGTGCTTCTATTAATGAGTTAAATGAATATATAGAGGAAATGATCTCTATTTGTGGGGATCATGCTCCTGCAGCTATTGTGACAGGTAAAGATTTAATTAATGAAGGTTTTGAGAATCATCAGGATTATTCTAAAATCCTTTCTCTTGCCTATGATTACCAATTACAAGGTTTAAATAAAGAAGTGATTATAAGGAGGTTGAAGAATGAAACAGGATGTCATTGCGGTTAGAGGTGCACGTGTCAATAACCTTAAGAATGTGAATATAGATATTCCTAAGAATCAATTAGTCATTATGACTGGTTTATCAGGAAGTGGTAAAACATCTCTTGCGTTTGATACAATCTATGCAGAAGGTCAGAGACGTTATGTAGAATCATTAAACTCATATGCAAGACAGTTCTTAGGTGGAATGGAAAAACCGGATGTAGATTCAATAGAAGGGTTATCACCCGCTATTGCGATTGATCAGAAAACAACATCTAATAATCCTCGTTCTACTGTTGGTACAGTGACTGAGATTTATGATTATCTACGTTTATTATATGCACGTGTAGGACATGCTTATTGTCCTCATCATGGTATTAAGATAGAAGCCCAGACATTAAAACAGATGGGTGATATTGTGGATACATATGATGATGGAGATAAACTTCAGATACTTGCACGTATGGCAATGAACCAAAAGGGAACACATAAAGATCTCTTTGATAAATTAAGAAAAGAAGGGTATGTCAGAGTTAAGGTAGATGGAAGCACGTATACTCTTGATGAAGACATTACTCTAGAAAAAAATAAAAAACATACTATCGATGTTATTGTTGATCGTATCAAGAAAAAAGAAGGATATCGTACACGTTTGATAGAATCTTTAGAAACGGCTTTAAAACTTACAGAGGGTGAAGCTATTGTAGAGAATTTGACTCAGGGTACAGAAAAGCTTTTCTCTTCTAACTATGCCTGTCCTATTTGTGGTTTCTCTGTTCCTAAACTAGAACCACGTCTATTCTCATTTAATAATCCCTTAGGTGCCTGTCCTGATTGTAAAGGTTTAGGTATTAAGGAAGAAGTTGATTTAGATTTATTAGTACCAGATTGGAACTTAAGTATTAATGAAGGTGGTATTCGTTATTTTAAGACAGCAGTTGGTACTGATCGTATTGAATGGCAGAGATTCTTAAAACTATGTGAATATTATCATATTGACTTAGATAAACCTTTAAAGGACTTTGATGAAGAAGAAAGAGATATTATCTTTACTGGTTCACATGATCCTATTACTTATACAATTGTTTCTTCTTCTGGCAATGTTTCTCGTACAACAAACTATATTGAAGGTGTTGTTACACTTATACAAAGACGTTATGAAGAAACATCTTCTAAATGGTCTAAAGAATGGTATGCCTCATTTATGGCTGAACATACCTGTCCTACATGCCACGGTGCAAGACTGAATGAAATGGTCTTAAGTGTACAGGTGGGTGGTTTAAATATCATTGAATTTACGAATCTTTCTATTGAGAAAGCTTTAGAGTTTGTAGAAAACTTAAAGTTATCAGAAATGGAAGAAAAGATTGCGCATTTGATCTTAAAAGAAATTCATGATCGTTTGACATTCTTAAATGAAGTAGGACTTGGATATTTAACACTTTCTAGACGCGCTGGAGGATTATCCGGTGGTGAAGCACAGCGTATTCGTCTAGCTACTCAGATTGGTTCACGCTTAACAGGTGTTTTATATGTATTAGATGAACCGTCTATTGGTCTTCATCAAAGAGACAATGAGAAACTTATTCATACACTACAGGAAATGCGTGATTTAGGAAATAGTGTTCTTGTCGTAGAACATGATGAAGATACAATGCGTGAATCTGATTATATTATTGATATTGGACCTGGTGCTGGTATTCATGGTGGACAGGTAGTTGCCTATGGCACACCTGAAGAAGTCGCTGCCAATGAAAACTCTATTACAGGTGATTATTTATCTGGTAGAAAGAAGATTGAGGTTCCTAAAACAAGACATAAAGGCAATGGTCTTTATTTAGAAGTACGTGGGGCTAAGGAACATAACTTAAAGAATATTAATGTGAAGTTTCCATTAGGTAAGTTTATTGCGGTTACAGGTGTGTCTGGTTCAGGTAAATCTACTTTAGTGAATGATATTCTATGTAAAGCATTACGTGCAAAGATTTACCGTTCACGTGAATTGCCAGGTAAACATAAAGAAATACGTGGTATAGAGAATATTGATAAGGTAATTGAAGTGTCACAGGAACCAATTGGTCGTACACCACGTTCTAATCCAGTCACTTATACAGGTGTCTTTGATGATATTCGTGATTTATTTGCGAAGACTCCAGAAGCTAAAATACGTGGATATGATAAGGGACGTTTCTCATTTAATGTGAAAGGTGGACGTTGTGAAGCATGTCAGGGAGATGGTGTTAAACGTATCTCTATGAACTTCTTGCCAGATGTTTATGTACCTTGTGAAGAATGTCATGGACATCGTTATAATGAGGAGACATTACAGGTCACTTATAAGGATAAGAACATCTATGATGTATTAGAAATGACTGTAGAAGAATCACTTACTTTCTTTGAAAATCTTCCTCGTATTCATACTAAACTACAAGCATTATATGATGTAGGACTTGGCTATATTAAACTAGGACAAAGTGCGACAACACTTTCTGGTGGTGAAGCCCAAAGAGTAAAACTTGCATCAGAATTACAAAAGCGTTCAACTGGAAAAACATTATATATTCTTGATGAACCTACAACAGGATTACACAGTGATGATGTGAATAGACTCATTGGCGTATTACAGAAGATTGTGGATAATGGTGATACAGTATTAGTGATTGAACACAATCTAGATGTCATTAAGGTTGCAGATCACATCATCGATTTAGGATTGGAAGGCGGCGACAATGGTGGTACAATAGTCGTAGAAGGCACCCCTGAAAAGGTCGCAAAGTGTGAAAAGAGCCATACAGGACGCTTTCTTAAGAACCTATTGTAAGGAGGTATTTTATGGGAAAGTCCGTAAAACTAAAAGACTTGATGAATAATCCAGCCTATAAACGTGTATCTGGAGATGAAGAATCTTTAGAAAGAGAAGTATTTGTCGCAGAAATAAATCGTCCTGGTTTTGAACTTGCCGGCTTCTTTAAACATAGTGATTTTAGAAGAATTATTCTATTAGGTGATAAAGAAAATATATTTATTAAGGAAATGACTAAGGAAAGTCAATTGGCTTGTTTTTCTAAGTTAGTGAATGATGAAACACCTTGTATCATTATCGCAAAGGGTTATGAAGCACCAGAAATACTTAGAAATATTGCTTGTAAGAGAAACTTCCCAATCTTTGAAACAGAGATGGCAACAGGAAGAGTTTCTATTAACTTAATGGGTAAATTAGATGAATTATTAGCACCTGAAACACAGATTCATGGTGTATTCTTAAATATTTATGGTAAAGGTGTTATTATCAAAGGGGATAGTGGTATTGGTAAATCCGAAATCGCACTTGAACTTATTAAGAGAGGACATCAGTTGATTGCGGATGATGCAGTAGAACTCTACCATATTGGGCAGTCTATTATTGGGAAAGCACCAACAGTTTTAAAGAATCTATTAGAAATCCGTGGTATTGGTGTTATTGATGCTTCTAAGATGTTTGGAGCTGCGAGTGTTCTTCCAAAAGAAAAGGTAGACCTTATTATTCAGTTAGAAAGATGGTTACCATCTCGTGAATATAGACGTATCGGAGTAGAAGAAGATGATGTTACTGAAGATATTCTTTCAGTTCCTATTCCTAAGATCGTTGTACCAGTAACTGGTGGACGTTCTATGTCAGTTATTATTGAAGCGGCTGTCATGAATATGCAGCTTAAGGATTCTGGATTTGATTCAAGTAAAGAATTTGTGAATAGAATCCTTGAAAACATTAAAAGTAAGCAGGTGTAAGTTATGCAATTCTTTCCAGAATATAATATATTTCTTAAAATCGGTGGTCTGCAGATTCATATGTATGCAGTATGTATCATTATTGGTGCATTCATCGCCTACATGCTAGGTCAGTATAATTTTAAGAAATTAGGCTATAGTTCTGAAATTTTATCAGATTACTTCTTTGGAGTACTCATGACAGGAATTGTCGGTGCCCGTATCTGGTATGTCATCTTCATGTGGAAAGAACTCTATATGTCTCATCCTGAAGAAATTATTGCGATATGGCATGGTGGGCTTGCGATACAAGGTGGAATCATAGCAGCACTCATCTATAGCTATTACTTCTTTAAAAAGAAGGATATTCCTTTCTTGGTGGCAGGTGATGCGATTATGCCAGGTGTACTCATTGCGCAGGCATGTGGTCGCTGGGGAAACTTCTTTAACCATGAAGCATTTGGTTCAGCTGTTTCATTAAAATTCCTCAAACTATTACATCTTCCTCAATTTATTATTAATAATATGTATATTGAGGGGGCTTATCATCATCCTACATTCCTTTATGAATCAGTAGGAAACTTGATTGTCTTTCTTGTGATTATTCTTGTAGTTAAGAAGAAAGCACAATGTACAGGTGAACAGTTCTTCTCTTACTTTATCGGTTATGGTATTGTGAGATTCTTTGTGGAAGGATTACGTACTGACTCACTTATGTTAGGTCCTATCCGTATGGCCCAACTTACATCTATAGTATTTATTGTTGTGGGTGTTGCTGGTATATATTACTTAAGAAACTATCAAAAGCGAAAGAACTAAAGTGAAAAGTTAATAGGACAATTGTGGTCAAAAACGTCGGTATAGGATTTTGATATCCAGTTCTGGCGTTTTTTTGATTTAATAGAGTGTTGTGAGTGCAGCATGTTTCAGTGTATTACATAAAAATGTGCATTTGCACAAAAAATAGGAATGAATATTGGACGATTATATACAGGCAGAAAAAATTAACTAATGAATATGTGTAAGACTAACCATTAAAAGCGAAAGAATTAATCTTTCGCTTTTTCTTCATATTAAGTTAATGTATCATATATATGATAGTTAAGAGGTGTAAAAGATGGATAAAAGAATCGAAAATCATATCATCCAGCAATATTATGACAATCAGAGTCTTTATCGTTCATTAAAACATGATATTACAGATATTATTGAAAATATCATTACAAAGAATAATATAAAGATTTCTAATTTTGCGATACGTATTAAAACAGAAGATGCATTAAGACGTAAGATCTGTTTAAAACATAAGTACAAGGATGTTAATGATATTACAGATATCGTTGCATGCCGTATTATTACATTGTTTGAATCAGATATTGATGTCATATATAAACTAATTAAACAGAATTTTGATATTGTGGAATACAATGATAAGAGAAAGAAGAACTATGATGACCGTATTGATTTCGGTTATAACTCTCTTCATTTATTAGTAAAATATAATGAAGCAAGACTGAATATGATTGAATACTCAGATTATCGTCATATTGTCTTTGAAATACAGATTAGAACTATTCTCCAGCATTCTTGGGCTGAAGTAGAACATGGTCTAGGTTATAAGTCACAATATGAAATTCCTAAGGATATTCGTAGAAGACTCACAAGACTGAGTGCAACTCTAGAAATTCTAGATGAAGAATTTGTGAATATAAGAGATGATATAGAAGAATACAATAGGGGTATTGATCATATAGAGAAGGTGTTAAAGACAGACTTGAACTATAACTCTCTCATGACTTATTATCATGATTCTCCTATTATGAGTGAATTAACACAGATTATCTGTGAACAGTTCAATGTATCAATCAAAGAAGAGCCTTATATTATATCTGAATTAAGAGTTGTAAAAAGATTCCATAATCTAGGCTATATGTATGTTCATGAACTCGATGAATTTATTATAGAAAATAGAGATAACATCGTAAACTTTGCGCAGTCAAAGCTCCGTTTCCTAGAAAAGAATAAGTATTTCAACCCTTATGATATCTTTGTCTGGGTATCACTGATCATGTTGTTGAATCAGGGTGTGGATGATCCTGAAAATATCATCAGTAATGAAATGTTCAGCATTCCAAGCAAGAATGAAGTAGACAAAGGAATTAATTAATATATATCATATTTCACACATTTATAATTAATTCATGTATAATTATATTAACGCTTTTAAATTAAAAGAAAGAAGGTAAATAATATGGGCTTTTTAGAAGGTAAGACTGTCATTGTGACTGGTGGTGGACGTGCAGTACTTGAAGATGGAACATGTGGTTCAATTGGTTATGGTATCGTAACAGCATTTGCGAAAGAAGGCGCAAATATTGTCATCACTGGACGTAACCTAAAGAAACTAGAAGATGCAAAAGAAGAAATTGAAAGACTTTATAATGTAGAAGTTCTTCCAGTACAGGCTGATGTGAATGCAGGTGCTGATAATGAAGCAGTAGTAAAAGCAGTTGTTGAAAAGGCAATTGAAAAGTTTGGTCATATTGATGCATTAGTCAATAATGCGCAGGCAAGTGCATCTGGTGTATCTCTTGCAGAACATACTACGGAACAGTTTGATTTAGCTATGTATTCAGGATTATATGCAGCATTCTATTATATGAAAGCATGTTATCCATACTTAAAAGAAACAAAAGGTTCAGTTATCAACTTCGCATCTGGTGCTGGATTATTCGGAAACAAAGGTCAGTGCTCTTATGCAGCTGCAAAAGAAGGTATCCGTGGTTTAACACGTGTTGCTGCAACTGAATGGGCTGCAGATGGTATCAACGTAAACGTTGTATGCCCACTTGCTTGGACTGCACAGCTTGAAAAGTTTGAAAAAGCTTATCCAGAAGCTTTCAAGGCCAATGTTCATACACCACCTATGGGACATTTTGGTGACAATGAAAAAGAAATCGGACGTGTTGTTGTACAATTAACTTCTCCAGACTTCAAATATATGACTGGTGAAACAATCACTCTTGAAGGTGGATTAGGAATGAGACCATAAGGAAACGCAATGCGTTTCCTTTTTTCAAAGGAGCAAATACAATGATTTATTATTTTAGTGGAACAGGAAATAGTCACTATGTGGCAGAAGTACTTTCAAAGTCCTTACAGGATACAATGCAATCTATTGAATCAGCTCAAGGTATTAAACAGGATGAAATGATTGGTATAGTCACACCTGTTTATTTCTTTGGATTACCTGATATTGTGAAGGATTTCTTAGAAAGATTGTCTGTCTCTTCCAAATCATATTTGTATTTTGTAGTCACTTATGGTGGTAAACCAGGTAATATTGGGAAAGAGGCCAACAAGATCATGCAGAAAAAGGGGACAGGTTTTTATGCCATGTATGGTGTGAAAATGGTGGATACATATATTCCTATGTATGATGCATCTAAAAATGAAAAGATAGAATCTCAAATAGATCCTCAAATAGAGGAAATCATTATACAGATCAAGGAAAGAAGAATAGGGGACTACTTGAAAGGAACAGTCCCAGTTTTTATTAATAAGGCCTGTTCGTTTCAATATAAACAGGTAAGAAAAACATATAACCTCACTATTGATGAATCTTGTATTCATTGTGGCTTATGTGTGAAAGAATGCCCTGAACAGGCGATAGAAATGAAAGATCATGTGACATTCAAGAAAGAACAGTGTATGATGTGTTTAAGATGTTTACATCATTGTCCTGTGAATGCAATTAGATTTAAAAATAAGGACAAAGGACAATACAGGGGGTTACTATGATCAAAGAAGATATTTTAATCAAGAATACAACAAGAGAACAGAGAGAACAAATTGTGAATGATGCATTAGGTATAGTAGATGGTTTATGTGATGGATGTTCACAGGGAATCATTTCTATGTATGATGCATATATTGATGGTTTAAAGGAATTAGATGAAATCAACAGAGAATTCAATGCCCACTACGAAGTAGATGATAAACGTGGTGGCAACAGAGGCGGCTGTTCAATGATATAAGAAGTAAGAGTGATCTTACTTCTTTTTATGTATGAAAAAAGAACTTCTTTCGAAGTTCTTATCCCCATACCTCTTCCGCAATTTCTTTGACTAATTTTAATTTAGCCCACTGCTGTTCTTCAGTGAGTTTATTACCGATTGCACAAGAAGCGAATCCACATTGTGGACTTAAATAGAGTCTATCTAGTGGAATAAACTTAGCAGCCTCATGAATTCTCTTAATCACTGTTTCTTTATCTTCTAATTCAGGTGTCTTAGTTGTAATCAACCCTAATACAACCTTTTTATCTTCTGATACTTTTGCGAGAGGTGCAAATCCTCCAGATCTTTCATCATCATATTCTAGATATAAAGCATCCACATTTTCTTTCGCAAATACATAATCAGCTACAGAATTATAAGGACCTTTCGCAAAGAATGTAGAATGGTAATTACCACGACAGATATGTGATGTAATCACCATATCTTCTGGTTTATTTTCTAATGCAAGGTTATTGACTGCAAGTAATTCAGCCTTTACTTCTTCCAAATCAAGTCCTAAAGATTCATATCTCTGTTTTGCGGCATCTCCTACAATCGCACCCCAAGTACAGTCATCTAACTGTAGATTGCGACATCCTGCATCATAGAACTGTTTAATGACGTCCTGATAAGCCACACCAATATCATGAATGAGTTCTTCATTTGTGGCATAAAACTTTCTTGTAGTTTCAAAGTTAGCAGGTACAATCATCTGCTGGAATGTCTGTGCAGGGGCTGGAATAGTATACTTAGCCACTGTGCTTTCATCTTCAAACTGTTTTAAAAACTTAAAGTATTCCACAAAAGGATGTGCTTTTGCCTTAATTTTACCTACAAGATAAGTATCATCCAATACTGCAAGTTCACCATTAAATCTTACACCATTACCAGTATTCTTATGTTCAACACCTTCAAATCCCCACATGAAATCTAAATGCCAGAATGTTCTTCTGAATTCTCCATCAGTAATTACATGGTATCCTAATTCTTTTTGTTTCTTAACTACTTTTACAACTTCTTCATCTACAATGTGATCATAATCTTCCTGAGATAACTGTCCGTTATCCAATGCTTCCTTAGCATCCTTAAGAGCCTGTGGTCTTAAAAAACTTCCTACAAAATCATATCTAAAAGTTACATTTCCCATTTCTTATTCCTCCTTGGTTAGTGATTGTATTATAACAACTACCTTGACCATTGAGAAATACATATAATATACAGTTATATATAGT
>NZ_DAWDDM010000008.1:0-18892 GCF_052354645.1 Catenibacterium sp. | reverse complement strand
ATACACATCTGCTAGTTCATTAAGTGTAAGTTCTGGGTTTTCTAAGCGAATCTCTGCCACATCCGTAGTCTTAGAAGCTAGAATCTCTATGCCTGCTTTATCAATTACATAGGCAATATCTTCAATCTGTTTTGCACTCGCTGTCATAGCTTTCATTTCATTCGCAATATCGCAATTATTCCATCTATTGACGGTATTAGCCATAGAACGGTCAATACGTGTTGTTTCAAATTCCATAACAGAAGTAGAAGCACCTATGGCACGTAAGAAGTCTCCTATTCTTTCTGCAGATTTCATATAGATAACATAACGATTACGTCTCTTGATCACATGCGCATTTAAGCCATAGCTATTCAACATAGCTTCAATATATTGTGCAAGAGGTTCATCCTGTACACTCATCTCTAAATGATAATTAGATGTATCGGGGTTATTGACTGATCCACTTGCAAGAAATATACCTGCAAGATAAGCTCTTCTTGTGCGATCATCATATAAAATCTCATCAGAAGGTAACATCGTAAATCCTAGACCTTCTAATAAATGAAGATCTTCTAGTATTTCTCTTGCCTTTGAAACCTTAAGAAGATAAACATTGTTCTTCTTAAGCTTCATCATCTTTTTTACTTTAAATTCAATTGAAGGTGCATAAAGTTCTTTAAGAAGTTTATGCATCTTTGACGCTATTTTTGCGTTTTCTGTACGGATTAGGAGAGAGAGTCCCTGTCCTAACATCAGTGTTCCATTGGTTTTTAATAACGCACAAAGAATCGCTTTTGAACAGTCATGATCAAACTCATTAAATACGATCTCTTCCTTTACTTTTCTTGAAAACGACAACATTTCTTTTCACATCCTCTAGTGGTCAGCATCACGATGCCACTTATATACTTTATAATATTTCTTATAATGGTCTGCAAGGAAATTAGTTAATGTGACAGAACGGTGCTGGCCACCTGTACAGCCAATACCAACAATCAATTGCATCTTTCCTTCTTTTTCATATTCTTTCAATAAATAATCATAATAAGACAAAGTCTTTTTAATAAATTCCTGTGTTTCAGGTTTTTCCATGACATAGTCATAGACTTCCTTATCATTTCCTGTCTTATTTCTAAGTTCAGGAATATAGAATGGATTTGGTAGGAATCTTACATCAAGAAGTAAATCAGCATCCTTAGGAATACCAAACTTATATCCAAATGATACAAAAGAAACACGGAATACTTCTCCTGTTTCATGATAGAAAGATGCTTCTAGTCTATCTTGTAAAGCTGTACGCTTTAATAGAGTTGTATCAATGATTAAATCAGCCTGTGTCTTAATCTGTTCATATTCCTGGCGTTCTAATTCAATAGAGTCATAAAGTGTATTGGCTTTATTCATGATCATCATTGGATGTGAACGTCTTGTCTGCTTATAACGTTTTAAGATTTCCATATTTTCACAATCTAAGAATACAACAGTCAAATTGATCCAATCCATATTAGTTAATTCACGAATTGCCTGAAGTGCATCTCCTAGATAGATTCCCATCGCAATCTTACCACCTAAAGTTTCATCTAATAAATAATCTCCAAACTGTTCAAGTAGTGCAACTGGATAGTTATCAATACAATAATATCCCATATTTTCAAATATAGCCATGGCAGTAGATTTACCTGCACCTGACATACCTGTAACTAATACAACTTCTACATTCTTCATAGACTTATATCCTCCTCAACCTTACTCATTATAACATACAATGATAAGTGTATAAAGCATTCAAAAAGAGAACTATCACTAGTTCTCTTCAACAAGCTTAGCAGCATATTGTCCAGCAATTGCACCATCGTTGGCAGCTGTGACAACCTGTCTTAATGTCTTTGTTCTGACATCACCAATCGCAAATATTCCAGGGATTTTTGTTTCCATAAGTTCATCAACATCAATATAACCCTGTTCATTTGTGATGCCTAAATCCTTCACAAAATCAGTGACTGGATCTAAACCAATAAATGGGAAAATACCCTGTACATAAAGGTTTTCTAGTTCTTTTGTATCACTATCTTCTAGTTCTAAGCCTTTTAATGTATCATCTTCTACAATTAAAGCATGTGGCTTCTTTTTGAAGTGGAATTCAATCTTTTCATTATTAAGTGCTTTCTTCACTAGATAATCATCTGCACGGAAGACATCACGTCTCATAATAATATGAACCTTTTCTGTAATACCAGCAAGATAGATTGATTCTTCAATCGCACTGTTGCCTCCACCAATGACAGCGACTTCTTTTCCTCTAAAGAATGGTCCATCACAAACAGCACAATAAGAAATACCTTTACCTGTCATTTCATCTTCTAAGTGTAGTCCCATTTTTCTTTCTTTAGTTCCTGTCGCAATAATGATAGTTCTTGCTTCTAGTTCTTCCTTAGATGTAACAACAACCTTATGGTCACCTTCATCTCTGATTGCCTTCACTTCTGTCATCTTTAACTGGGCACCGAAGTTAAGTGCCTGTTCATACATATCATATGCAAGCTGAGGACCCATCATCTCTTTTATTCCTGGATAGTTTTCGATGTGAGCTGTTAGGTTTAGTTTGCCACCTGGTGCACCTGATTCAATAATAGTCACATCAGCGCCTGCACGACTTGCATAAAGTGCGGCAGTGAGTCCTGCTGGTCCACCACCAATAATTATAATATCTTTCATAATCTACATCCTTTCTAGATAATCATATAAATCATCATAAGACTCCATCATATAATCTGGATGTTCACCAAGAAGTGCCTTAGTCCCTTTTAAAGACCAAGTGACTCCAATAGTTTTAATACCAGCATTCTTACCGGCTTGAATATCAGTCACATTATCACCAATCATATAACCTTTTGTCGCATTCATCTTCTTCATTGCAGTCAATACTGCTTCTGGATGAGGTTTCCCATGTGTGACTTCATCACTTCCAATGACTACTTCAAAATACTGATCTAAGTGTGCACACTTTAATCCATATACAGCTGCATCCTTGAATTTTGTAGTCACAATAGCCATTCTTATTCCTTTCTCATGAAGTTTTTTTAATACTTCTGTTTCATGAGGGTATAGAGTAACATAATCATTATGCTTCTCATGATTATAAGCGCGATAGATTTGTACTGCTTCATCCACCTGATCACCTGAAAGATATCGAGCAAATGAATCTCTTAGAGGTGGCCCTAAGAATGAGAGAAGCTCTTCTTCTGATAATGTGTAATCAGGAAGAAGCTTTTTAAAAGTATATCTGAATGATTGGAAGATCAATTCATCGGTATTAAGTACTGTTCCATCTAGATCAAATAGAAGTACGTTATCTGTATATATCATATCATTAATTGTTTCCTTATGTGTTTAAGATGCTTGAATAATTTCTTTGACAGCATCTAAGAATGCATCCATTTCTTCATCATTTCCAATAGTGACACGTAAGTATTGATTAATACGTGGCGCATTGAAATATCTTACAATAATATGTTTCTTTCTTAACTCTTTAAAGATATGTTCTGCATCATAATCATCATGATGAATAAAGATGAAATTAGAATAACTGTCAGTCATAGTAAAGCCCATTTCTTTAAGGGCTTTTTTAGTACGTTCACGTGTTGCGATAATCTTTTTCGCATGTTCTTTAATCACTTCACTGTCTTTAATAGAAGCTTCACCAATCACCTGAGCAAGTGCATCAATTGGATATGAGTTGAATGAATTCTTGACATCATATAAATGTGATACAAGTTCTTTATTACCTAAAGCTACACCAAGTCTACTACCTGCAAGTGAACGGAATTTAGAGAATGTATGAATCACAAGTAAGTTATCATATTTCTTTAAGAGTGGTATGACTGTTTCTCCACCAAAATCAATATAGGCTTCATCAATCACAACAACACTCTCAGAATTATGTTTGATAATATCTTCGATATCATCTACAGACATAAGTTCACCTGTTGGCGCATTTGGATTAGGAAAGATAATTCCACCATTCTTATTAAAATAATCTTCTTTCTTAATCTTAAATGCATCATCAAGTGCCACTGTCTTATAATCAATATTAAACAATTCACAATAAACAGGATAGAAAGAATAAGTAATATCTGGGAAAAGAATAGGATTCTGTCCATTAAAGCATGTTAAGAATGTTAAGGCGAGAACTTCATCACTTCCGTTACCTAAAAAGACCTGATCATCTTCTAATCCATGATACTCTGCAATTAAATGTTTAAGCTTTGATGCATCTGCATCAGGATAGAGTCTTAGTTTAAATGGATCAAAGGATTGAATTGCTTCTTTGACTTTTTCTCCTGGTTCATATGGATTTTCATTTGTGTTTAGTTTGATAAGATTAGACATCTTAGGCTGTTCACCAGCCACATAAGGTTCTACATCTCTTAAGTTATTTCTCCAGCTCATTATATTTTACCCCCTAGTATATCATCGATCATTTCATAGACATAACTATAAATATGATTTGCTTTTTCTTGAATATCATCATGTGCATAATTAAATGTACAACCATGATCCCCTGCTTCAATCATTGAAAGGTCATTCCATGAATCACCTATTGTATAGGTTATCGCATTTGTTTTGTCCTTGAGATAAGTGACACCACTCCCTTTAGAACAGTTGTTAGGAACAATATCTAGGAAATGAAGATTAGGATGACATTCAACATCATCACCATATTTGTCTTCAATTCTTTTCTTAATGATATTAATTCTATCAATCTGATTATCTTCCTGATTTAAGCTAATGATCTGAAATGAAGGACTTTCCTTCATTAATGTCATGTAGTCGTCAGGAATAGGTATATTTCCCATATCACTATGTGCAAAAGATTGATGATTAAAACAACCATAACTATTCTTTCCATCACACATATGCACAAACATATTGGCATCTACTCCCCATTGTAGAATATCAAGTCCAATTGATTGTTCTATATGTTTCTCATAGAGAGTTTCTTTATTGGAATCAAGAATTGCCCCACCATTGTTTAAGACAAGATAATCAAAAGGATAACCATCCTGCTCAAGGATTTTATTCATTTCTAATATATGACGTCCTGTACAATAAACAACTTGACCGCCTGCATCACGAAAACGTGTTAAGGCTTCTTTGTTTAAAGGTGAGATCTGTTCATTGCCACGATAAAGAGTTCCATCTATATCACAAAATACCATTTTCATAGTCCTACCCTCCTTAATTTCCCATTATATAGGAAGGTGTCGATAAAAAAAAGTCATATTAATAGAAAAAGACTGGAGAGAAATTTCTCCAGTCCTAAATATTAGTTTTCTTTCTTAATAAGAATGAAAATAATAGAAATCATTGAGACTAAACCTAAACCAATTATCATTAATAGATTTGTTGGATCACCTGTTTGAATGATTTCTATTGGTGTATTCTCATAATCAAATGTATATGTATCACCCTTCACATTTTCATCAATGACGACCTTCTTAACTTCTGTAGATAAATGGTAGCCAAATGGTGCTTTTGTTTCTTTGATATAGTATGTACCATATCGTAAATCTTTAAATGTTGCGCTACCATCTTTTGATGAGGCAGCAACTATACTATAAATACAATCAGGATCTTTGTAAAGTGTGAATTCAAAGTCTTTATCCTTGATTAATTGTTTTGTCTTTGCATCCACCTTATTCACCTGGATATTCACTAATATTGGCTTTTCTTTGATTTCTAAAGATAGATCTTCTTCCCCAGAAACAGTGAATGTAGTATCTGTTACTGTTTGATATCCTCTAGGTGTCTTTGTTTCCTTAAGAATATATTCCTTACCTGCTTCTAGATGACTCACTGCATGGGCTTTACCATCAGTGATCCATTGATCAATGAGATTTCCTTCCATATCAAATACAGAGAACTGGGCATCTAATACAGGTTCTTCTGTTTCTTCATCTACCTTATGGATAGTAATTTCAGCATCTTTCATCACAACCTCCTGATTTTCGTTAGAAACTGTAAATGTGATAGATTCTGCTTTCACATAACCATCTGGCGCTGTTGTTTCAATAAGTGTATAAGTTTGACCTTCTTCTAGTCCACTGACATAATGAGGAACATGAGTAGAAGTCCATGAATCTACTACATTATTTGATTCATCTCTTACTTCTAGTTGTGCGCCTTCTAATTCTTCACCAGTGATTGTTTTCTTTGAAACTGTAATCTGTCCATCCTTCATTACATATGCTTCATTCTTCTTCTCATGAGATACAGTGAATGTGATAGATTCAGCCTTAATATAACCATCTGGGGCTGTTGTTTCAATAAGTGTATATTTCTTTCCTTCTTCAAGTCCACTTACATAATGTGCTTCTCCACTAGAAGTCCATGAATCTACAACTTTATTAAATTCATCTCTTACTTCTAGATGAGCACCTACTACTTCCTTCTTACCAGTTAAATCTGTCTTAGAAATCTTAACTTGTTTATCTTTCATTACAACTGCCTGATTCTTCTTTTCTTTAGATACAGTAAACTTGATAGATTCAGCTTTCACAAAACTATCAGGTGCTGTGATTTCAGTTAAGATATAGTCATGTCCTTCAGTTAATCCTTTGATTGAATGAGGCTTATTGGTAGAAGTCCATGTATCAATAATCTTTCCGTTCATATCTGTGACCTGCATCTTTGCACCTTTGATTTCATCTGTGCCTGCAATATCTTTCTTAGATGCAGTAACAGTCGTATCTACAAAAGTCACAGAGAACAGCTTATCGCCAGTGATCTTAACATATTGTGTTTCATCAGATAAGACAAAGTTTTCTTTATTACCATCTCCTTGATCTGGTGCAGATAATTCTTTTACATAATATGAACCATATGGTAAATCACCAGATTTTGCGATACCTTTGTCATTTGTCTTAATAGACATCACAAGCTGACCTTTCTTATAAAGGGTATGACCGATATACATATCATTATTCGCATAAATACCAAATTCTCCACCCTTTAATGATTGATTATTTGTATCAGTCTTTAGTATTTCAATTTGTCCTACTTTTACTTTATCTTGAGATTCGACATGATTCCATACAATAGAAGTTGTCTGATCCTTATAAGTAAGTTCTACTGTATAAGTTTGAGGATCTAAGTTATAACCTACAGGAGCTTTTGTTTCTTTTACTGTATAAATACCTAATACAAGATTATTTAATTGACCACGACCTGTCTTATCAGTCATGATCTTACCTACTTCTTTATTTTCTGAGTTATATACTGTATACTCAGCACCTTCTAATGACGCTTCACCTTGTACAAGTCCATCTGCATCAGATTTCTTAATAAGAATTTGTCCTGTAGGGGCTTCATCAGTAATAGTGACTTCTGATGTTTCTCCTGGATTAACAGTTGTACTAAATGTCGCTGTATTCACTAAATATCCATGAGGGGCATTCTTTTCAGTAATGGTATATTCACCTACTAATAAGTTATCAAGTACTATTTCACCATTTGTGACTGTTACATCCTGATCAAAGTTATTACCAGTGACATGAAAAATGGCACCATCTAATAGTTTTCCACCTACATCTGTCTTTCTAAGCTTTAATCTTCCAATCACTGCCTGGAACTGTGCATTCGCAAATGTAGTGACTTCTGGAGGAAGTGTATACCAAGTACTAATATGCTGGTATTTATTATTGCCATTATGAATAATTAATGGCGCAAAAGTGAAACCACCTGACTTATAACCAGAATAGACTGGACCTGTATAAGACGCATCTGCTTCATAATGCATTGTATCTCCACCATAGATATCTACTGTTTCACCTGACTGGTTTCTTGTTTCATTGACGACCTTTGCTTTATTTGTACCAGTACTAATAGTAATATGATATCCATTAGGACCATTGAGTCTGACTGATTCTGATTTCTGTACTCTCGCATTTTGATCATAGTAAGTACTTAAATCATTCTTACTAAATAAAAGATTATTCTGATTCAAAGGATCAGGTTTAGAAGTTGCATAATTATAGAAATCAGCAATCTTACCTTTTTTAAGTGTTGTATTAGAATAAGCATGAGAGAGTGCCATGGACATAATGACATTCTTTTCATCATCATTTAATCCATTCATACCATCCCATGTTTGATAACCAAACCATCCATAATACATAATCTTACGTATATTCGCATATTTAGGTTCTGTACTTGTATAAAAATCACCTGACATTGTTTGATTCGATGGAGTTGTCTTCTTATGTTCTATACACCACGCTCTTCTTCCATCGATTGTGAAATTACCTACAGTACTGCCATATGCAGTAGATTTACCATGCCATTCCATTTTATAGGATGCTGCACTGACACTTTGTGTAGTAATTCCTAATATCATAAGTAATGATAATAGAACAGCACCTATTCTTCTTACAATATTCATCTTGTTTCCCTTTCCACTAAATAAAAAAAGACATATATATGTCATGAGAGAATCTATATAAAACAGTACAATGACTGTAATTGGAGTCAAAAAAAGGGAAGCATGCATTATGCATACTTCCCTGAGGAATACTCGTTAACGAGCAAGAGAATGGTTTCCTTCTGTTTGTGCTTTAAATTGTGATTGGTACTTATTTCCCGGGTAAACTACAAGAGATACTTTACTATCATTGATATAAGCACCTAAGCCATAATGGCCTAAGGATTTTTTATTTGTCTCAAATTCTTCTTGTTTATTGTGGAAAGCTTTCATCAGCTTATTGTATGTAGGCTGATCAATCACTGATGTGATTAATTCTTTGTTGTCTTCCTGAAGAAGATCTTTGAATGTTTTACAATTATCTTTTGTGATTATTGTTTTAATAAAATCAGTCTTTGAACGATTATAAGTACGTTTAATCACAAGAGTTGTATCATCATTCAAAGATGTCTTACATGTAATAGTTGTATAGAGATCATTATTGGAATAAACAGAATAATCATAAGTAGCAGTAAATGTCTTACCATACTGTTTTTCTAATGATTTCTTATAAGACTGAGCAGGTTTGATGAATGTTTCAGCATTAGAAAATTTCTTCTTAAATGCGCTAGAAGAATCAAAGTGATAGACTTCTTCTCCTTCTGATTTCTTTAATTCACCTAACTCATAAAGTTTTGACTGCTGGAAATTAGATGTAATTGACTTTCCTGTAAAGAACTGACTATAGAATACAATAGCCATAGGAAGCGCAATAGTAAGTAACATGATGACTAAATAACCTTTCATCATGCGACCTAGAATAGTCGTACTTCTAGGTGGATTTCTTCTTAAATCATAACCGCAATGTGGACAGAAGTGATCTGTGGGTCTGATATCTTTATGACAATGTGGACATTTCATAGTTATTACTCCTTAAAATAATGATTCATAAATACTTTGAATTCTTTAATGAATTCTTTTTTCTTTTTGATTTGTTGACTACGATCCTTAATCGCATAATAGTCTTCATCAAGATACTGATATTTACTTTGTACAGAACCCTTTGAGATGACTTCTAATGTGGGTGTCCAATTAAAATCAAATGTTTTATAGAGATTCTTATAGAACTCTTTTTCTTCTTTTGTGGCATCTTCTTTGAGTGATGCATCACGATATGCTTTGATATTGAGGTAATAAACACCTTCATCAGGATGCTTATTAAGATAGTCTTCAAGGATAGGTTTAAAGGCCTGACAGTCTCCACAATCAGGACGACCTAGATAAAGCATGAAAGAAACATCTTCTTTCATGAGTTTCTTTAATTCTGTATATTGTATCTCTTTAATACCTTTTACACTCTTTTTTTTAACTGAAGATGTACTACATCCTAAAAGTATTAAAGTAAGGCATAAAATGAGTAATTTCTTCATTTTCATTTCTCCTTTTCGACTATATTACCATAAATACAAAAAAAGCGAAACTAAGACGTCTCGCTTTAATAGTTCAATTATTTAATAAGGCTTGTACCATCCATTTCTTCTGGGATAGCAAGTCCTAGAAGCTGTAACATAGTTGGAGCTAAGTCTCCAAGTTTTCCGCCTTCTTTTAATTCAAGGTGAGAGTTTGTTACGATTAAAGGTACATCGTTTGTAGTATGTGCTGTGAATGGGTTACCTTCTTCATCAAGAAGTTTTTCAGCATTACCATGGTCAGCAGTGATTAACATAGTACCACCAAGTTCAGCAACCTTTTCATATACTTCACCAACACAATCATCAACTACTTCAACTGCTTTGATAGCTGCAGGAATAACACCTGTATGACCAACCATGTCGCAGTTAGCGAAGTTAACGATGACTACATCGAATTCTCCAGAATCTAATTCTTCAATTAACTTATCTTTTACAAGGTAAGCACTCATTTCTGGCTGTAAGTCATAAGTAGCAACCTTAGGTGAGTTGATTAAGTCACGCTTAGCACCTTCGATTTCCTTATCTTCTCCACCATCAAAGAAGAATGTTACATGGGCATACTTTTCAGTTTCAGCAATTCTTAACTGCTTTAATCCCTGAGCTGATACATAATCACCAAATGTGTTAATTAATTCTGGTAATGCGAATGCTACATGACCATTTACTGAATCAGCATATTTCATCATACATACGAAATAGATACCATTTCTCTTAGTTGCTGGTGTATATCCCTTATCTGCATAGAAATCAGGATTTGTCATAACAGTGGCAAGCTGGATTGCTCTGTCTGGACGGAAGTTAGCAAAGATAACTGAATCATTATCTTCTACAGCACCGTCTACTGCTGAGTTATAACCAGGTACTACGAATTCATCAAATACTTCTTCAGCATAAGAATCTTTTACGTACTGCACTGGATCAGTAAAGCTGTTTCCTTTATGATCAACAATTGCTTCATAAGCTAAGTTAACACGGTCAAATCTCTTATCACGGTCCATTGCATAATAACGTCCAGAAATAGATGCGATTTCACCAACACCGATTTTCTTCATTTCTTCAGCAAGTTCACCAATGAAGTCTACTGCTGAATCAGGTGCTACGTCACGTCCATCTAAGAATGCATGTACATAAACCTTAGTTAAACCAGCATCTTTAGCAAGCTTTAATAAAGCAAAGATATGTTCATTTGAAGAGTGAACTCCTCCGCTAGATAATAATCCCCAGATATGTAACTTAGAATCATTCTTCTTAGCGTTTTCTACTGCTTCTACAAATTTTTCATTTGTGAAGAAAGTACCTTCAGTAATTGCTTTATTGATTAAAGTAAGTGACTGATAAACAGTACGTCCTGCACCAATATTCATATGACCAACTTCTGAGTTACCCATCTGTCCTTCAGGTAAACCAACAGCGTTACCACAAGCTTTAATAGTTGTAGTTGGATACATTGCCATTAAATCATCAAGATTAGGTGTATTAGCAAGTTTTACTGCGTTACCATCAACTCTATCAGTTAATCCATAACCATCCATAATACATAAAACAATAGGTCTTTTTTTCATAACTTTTCATCCTCCGTATACTTCAAAGATAATAGCATTATCCACTTTGAAATTCAATAAGCATGATTTAAAATTTAAACATTTAAACCATAACTATCTAAGATTTCTTCACCAAAGGAAATCAAACGTTCAACATCGATATCCTCTTCTCCTCTTTGTGAATAAACGATAATCATCTGTTCATGATACTCAAAGCGATTACAATGAATAAGCGCATTAATATCTTTACTCATCTGAGGTAAATAGTTAATAAACTGATTTTCTTTCATCTTTCTTAAAAGAATACAATAATCTGCTAATGCAAGTTCTAGATGAAGAATTGTACGCATACGATCTTTATTAAGTACTGCTTCTTCAAGTATTCCTTCCTGTAAATCAATCTTTTTCATATGATTAAGTACGACCTTAACATTAGATATAGAACCATCTAACGCTTCCATATAACATTTCTCTTTGAGTTCTCTTTCCTTCATGATTATCACCTCATTATTATTCTACAAAAAAACTGCACATATGTGCAGTTATAATTTCAAGAATTTACGTACTGAGAAGAATGAACCTAATAGACCAACTGCAGCACCAAGTAGTGCAAGCAGAGCACCTAATTGCCATACTAATGGATATGGTGACATAAATGTAATCAAGTTAGATGACATCATTGATGTCATTGTCACATAAGCAAATTTATAACCATATACTAATATCAACAATGGCACAATAGAACCAATAAGTCCAATAAAGATACCTTCTAACATAAATGGAATACGGATATACCAGTTAGAAGCACCGACCATTCTCATGATTGAGATTTCTGTTGATCGAGATGTAATAGTGATTTTTATAGTATTCGCAATCATAAATAATGCGACTACAATTAATGCCACTACAAAGATGGCACCACCATTACGTACAGATTCAAGGATATCCACTAATTTATTTGTAGAAGAGCCACCATAAGTCACTTCTTTTACACAAGGAATATCACCAATCTTCTTCGCAATCTTATCAAGATTCTTCGCATTCTTGACTTCTACAATATATGCATCACCAAGCGGATTATCAGTACGATAGTTTTCAAATAACTGTTTTGAATTCTTATCCTGAGATGCAATTAATTTATCTAATTCTTTATCCTTACTTGAATAATTAACTTTCTTAATACCAGTTAATTTATTGATTTCATCTCCTACCGCCTTACTTTGTTCATCAGTAGCTGCTCTATCAACCTTAACATAGATATTTAAGCTGTTTTCAATATTCACAGTCATATGGTTCACATTGATTGCGATAACTGAAACAACACCAATCAATATTAACGTAATAGTTACTGCAAAGATAGATGAAATAGACATTACACCGTTTCTCCAGATATTCTGGAAAGCAGTTTTGCAATGCTTAGGCATTGCCTTTAATTCTTCTACGAATTCCATGACTGATAACCTCCTAAACTTGTATCTGTTGTGACACAACCATCTTCAATAAGAATAGTTCTCTTCTTATTTCTCTGAACGATTTCACGGTCATGTGTGACAACAAGTACAGTTGTCTGACGGACATCATTGATTCTTTCTAGAAGTTCAATGATTCCCTGAGATGTTTCAGGATCTAGGTTACCTGTTGGTTCATCCGCAATTAATACTTTAGGCTGATTAACAATAGCACGAGCAATCGCTACACGCTGCTGCTGCCCACCTGATAATTCATGTGGGAACGAATTCGCTTTGTCTTCTAGACCTACAAGTTCTAGCACATTACGAACTTTTTTTCTGATTTCAGTTTTTGGTGTATTAGTTACTTCTAGCGCAAAAGCGACATTTTCAAAGACTGTCTTTTTTGGTAGAAGACGATAGTTCTGGAATACAACTCCAATCCTGCGTCTAAAATATGGGACTTTAGAGTTCTTAATACGAGATACATCGGTTCCATCAACAATAACTTTACCTCTTGTTGCTTTTTCTTCACGATAGAGAAGCTTGATAAATGTAGATTTACCAGCACCAGTTGGACCAATGACATAAACAAATTCGCCAGCATCGATTGTAAGTGACATATCATTTACAGCACGTACGCCAGTTTTATAAACTTTTGTTACGTTTTCAAGTTTAATCATTTCTTGCATAGCACCACACTCCTTGTTTCCCCATTATAGCACATACTCATAATAAGTAATGATTTATTTTAAATTTCTTTTGAAGACCATTTATCAAGATTAACGTTAGGTAATGTAAAGCCTCTTCCGTTTACACTATGAACTTCACTTGTGATTTCAAAGGCTTCTGGATCAATATTTTGAACAATCTCATGAAATGCAGCATATTCACGTCTATTTAAGACTACCATAACAGCCTTAGAATCATTCTTCATAAATCCAGTTGTGATATTTAAGAATGTACAACCACGATCTACATCCTTCATTAAACGTTCAGCAATTTCTTCATAATGTTCTGATACAACAATAACCTGGATGTTGTTTTGTCCAAGTAACATCATCTTATCAATAATATATGTAGACATCACAACAGTAATAATACCATAGAGAATTTCTTCAACATTTGAAAATGGGATCTGAATAAGTAGAATCAAAATATCAAATATATTAATTAATAATCCTAGAGAAAGACCTGTATACTTATTCACAAGTAATGGTGGAATATCCATACCACCTGTACTATAACCAAGTCTTAATACAAGTCCTAGACCTACCCCAATAAGAAATCCTGCATAAACAGCTGCAAGTAATGTATCCTTAGTTAAATGTGTCAAATAGTAACTCTTTTCAAATAATGCAAGGAAGAATGGGAATGCGAATGTAGAAACGAGTGTTCCTACTGCAAACTTCTTTCCTAATACAATATAGCCAACAACAAATGCGATTATGTTAATGACGAGTACAAGTGTTGATAAATGAACATAGAACACATAATGCTGGAATGAAAGAGCAAGACCTGATGCACCACCAAGAATAATCTTAGCTGGTACCGCAAAACCTGCAGTACCTAAAGCCATAATGGCATTACCTAGCATAACTAAAATAAAATCAATCACTAATTTCTTTGCAGAATGTATTTTACTCATTATTTTTCTCCTTAACTCGAGATCTTAAATAAGCATAAATAAGATCATCAAGATCACCATCTAATATTTTCTTTGGATCATTTGATTCATAACCAGAACGGTTATCTTTGACCATAGAATAAGGATGAAGAACATAAGAACGGATTTGAGATCCCCATTCAATATTCTTCTTTTCACCTTGAATTTCAGATAGTTTTTCAGCATGAGCTTCCTGCATCAATAAATACAATTTACTCTTTAACATCAACATGGCCTGTTCTCTGTTCTGTAACTGAGAACGCTGTGACTGACAAGAAACAACTGTATTCGTAGGAATATGCGTAATACGAACTGCTGAATCAGTTTTATTAATATGCTGTCCTCCAGCACCGGATGCACGATATGTATCAATACGTAAATCTTTAGGATCAATCGTAATCTCAATATCATCATCTAATTCAGGTGAAACTTCTACAGACGCAAATGATGTATGTCTTCTTTTTGATGAATCAAACGGTGAAATACGTACAAGTCGATGAACACCCTTCTCTGCTCTTAAATGACCATACGCATTATAACCAGTAAAACGGATAGAACATGATTTTAATCCTGCTTCATCACCTGCAAGATAATCATCAACATCAACCTTCCATCCTTTCTTTTCGCCATAACGTATATACATACGCATAAGCATCTCAGCCCAGTCCTGAGATTCAGTTCCTCCAGCTCCTGGATGAATTTCTACAATCGCATTAGAATGGTCATATTCCTGATCAAATAATAATGTCTTTTCAAATTCATCGAGATTCTTTTGGAATTTAATATAATCTTCTTCTAAAGAAGCCATGAAGTCAGGATCTTCTGTATCCTTGACATATTCATATACTTCAACAAGTTCTTTATAGCTTGCTTCTAAAGAATCATCTGTATCAGCCACTTTCTTCATTTCATTCAGATGAGCATATACTTTAGTCGCATGTGCCTGATCATCCCAGAAATGTTCGTCCATTGTCTGTACAGTTAGTCCTTCTATTTCTCTTTTTAGTACTTCAATATTTGCAGAAACATATAATTGGTCTAATAATAAACGGGCATCTTCCAGCCCGTTTTTGATTTCATATAATTCCATTATTTAAATTCAAGTTCAACCTTGATTTCTGGAATGTTCATTTCTGCTTCTGTACCAGGACGGATACCCATATGGACAATATTACGAGCAATTTCCTGAGAAATAGATTTTGTCATCTCTTCGAACATATAGAAACCTTCTTCTGTATATTCCTGAAGAGGATCACGCTGTGCATAAGCTCTTAAGTAGATACCATTTCTAAGTTTCTGCATTGCATCAATATGGTTGATCCATGTATGGTCAATGATACCTAAAAGAACACGACGTTCATAATCAAGTTTTACTGAATCTTCTAGATCCTTATTGAATCTGTTTTCATAGCTCATGAATACGACTTCACTGACTGCATCGATAACCTTCTGAGGATCATTCACTGCTTTGTCTGGATTCTTGGCTACTAATTCACTTAATAACATGTAGTTCTTACCAACGTATTTTAAGAATTTTTCAATATCTACAACTGGCTTCTTACCTTCATTATTTGTGAACTTAGGCATATCTAGTTCGATAGCTGTTAAGAATTCACCCTTGATGATTTCTGATAAGTCTTTAGAAAGCATGATATCATCTCTTTCTTTATACATGATTTCACGCTGCTGACGCATAATATCATCATATTCTAGTAACTGCTTACGCATATCGAAGTTCTGACCTTCTACACGTTTCTGAGCAGTTTCAATAGATTTAGTAACCATCTTAGATTCAATCGCTTCATCATCCATGAATGAATCAGTAAGAGCTTTAATCTTTTCACTTGCGAATCTCTGCATTAATTCATCTTCAAATGATACAAAGAACTGTGAACATCCTGGGTCACCCTGACGACCAGAACGTCCTCTTAACTGGTTATCGATACGTCTAGATTCATGACGTTCAGAACCAATAACCATTAAACCACCAATTTCAGCTACACCTTCACCAAGCTTAATATCAGTACCACGACCAGCCATGTTAGTAGCAATAGTAACGGCACCCTTCACACCAGCCTTAGCGATAATAGCAGCTTCTTTAGCATGGTTCTTAGCGTTTAATGTATTATGCTTAATACCTTTTGCGCTTAACATCTTAGATAAGATTTCAGATGTTTCTACAGCCACTGTACCAAGAAGGATTGGCTGACCATAAGCATGGCGCATTTCTACTTCTCTAATAATAGCTGCATATTTAGCTTTCTTGCTTGAGAATACTAAATCTGGTTTATCATCACGAATAACAGGCTTGTTTGTAGGAATAACTACAACACGCATGTTATAGATCTGACGGAATTCTTCTTCTTCAGTCTTTGCAGTACCTGTCATACCAGCTAGCTTATCAAATAATCTGAAGAAGTTCTGATAAGTAATTGTGGCAAGTGTAACAGTTTCTTCTTTGATTGGTACACCTTCTTTTGCTTCAATAGCCTGATGTAAACCATCAGAATAAGCACGACCTGGCATAACACGTCCAGTAAACTGGTCAATGATCATAATAGAAGCATTTCTAATATCATGGCTGCCATCTTCAGTCGCAATCATATATTCAATGTCCTTAGTCATTGTATAGTTTGCTTTAAGTGCCTGATTGATATAGTGTACTAAAGCAGTATTTTGTGGATCATATAGGTTTTCTACATTAAATGCCTTTTCTGCTTTCGCAATACCATCAGGTGTTAATGTACATGTCTTACTTTCAACATCAACCTGATAATCTTTTTCATTCTTTAAGCTCTTCGCAAAGTGGTCAGCAGATATATACATAGAAGCAGTCTTCTTTTTACCACCACTAATAATTAATGGAGTACGTGATTCATCGATTAAGATAGAGTCTACTTCATCGACTAATGCATAATGTAATGGACGAAGTACTTTATCTTCATAGTTAGTTACCATGTTATCACGTAAGTAATCGAATCCTAATTCAGCATTTGTAGTATATGTAATATCACATGCATGCTGTTTTCTCTTATCATCTGCATCTAGTTCTCTTTCATTTAAACCAACAGTTAAACCTAAGAACTTATAAACCTGTCCATTTAATTCACAGTCACGACGTGCTAAATATTCGTTAACTGTAACAACATGAACACCCTTACCATCTAAGGCATTCAAATAAACTGGGAAGATAGATGTTAGAGTTTTACCTTCACCTGTTTTCATTTCTGCAATATCACCATTATGAAGTGAAATAGCACCCATTAACTGTACTTTGAAGGCTTTGAGTCCTAGTACTCTATAAGCTGCTTCACGTACAACCGCAAATGCTTCTGGTAAGATATCATCTAATGTCTCACCCTTTGCTAGACGATCCTTAAAGAATTGAGTCTGAGCACATAATTCTTCATCACTCATCGCCTGAGCCTGAGGTTCTATCGCAATAATTTCATCTGCCTGTTTTTCTAATTTACGTAGAATTGAACTGTCCTGTGAGAAAATACTCTTAATACGGCCAGTAATTCCTTTTTTCTCTTTCTGAGGTGTTGTAGAGAATGGTAATGGTTTTGCATCTGTCTTGATATCGTCAAATGATTCTACAATGATATCATCACCACGATGATCACCTAAATCAACGATTTCAGCCTCTTGATTGAGTTCCTGATGCTCCATTCCTTCCTTTTTTAATTTTTTCTTAACTTGTTTTCTAATTTCTTGTTTTTTACTAGGCATGATGTGTCTCCTTTCAATACAAAATCGTATACATTATATCATACATACCGCAAAAAACAAAAGATTTTATATACTCCTTGCTTGTTTAATTATTCCCAAGTTTACAAGGTATTTTTCTTTCATAGAGAGGATCAATATTTCGATTTTCTGAGGTTTTTCTTTTTTAATTAATTCTAGACAGGTCTTGATTGTTTCTCCAGAAGTCATCACATCATCTAAGAGTAATATTTTCCTATTTTTAAGGAATGCACCACCTCTTAAACCAATAACATCACGTATCCCTGCTCTTTGTGTATAAGACTGATCACTTTGTTTATAATCTACTTTCTTATAAAGTCCATTGAAAACATGAGAGTGAATTGTCATTGCGATGGCTTGGTTAGGGGCAAAACCACGCACAACATTGGCCTTTGACGCACTTGGCGCAACAACAATCAAATAATCCTTATAGCGTCTTTGTAGTTCTCTTTTGTACATATCTAAGAAAGCATCCTTTAAGGCATAATCATATTGTCCCTTATAACGAAAAAGCAGGGTACGGAAGAAATCATTGTAAGCATATAATATGCTTAGCGTATAACCTTGAAAGTTTT
>NZ_DAWDDM010000007.1:0-19084 GCF_052354645.1 Catenibacterium sp. | reverse complement strand
CACATGCCTTTCACGCATGCATTCACGGGTTCGAATCCCGTACCGGTCACCATATATGGAGGTTTAGCTCAGTTGGGAGAGCATCTGCCTTACAAGCAGAGGGTCAGCGGTTCGAGCCCGTTAACCTCCACCATTTTTTTGCCGACTTAGCTCAACTGGTAGAGCAACTGACTTGTAATCAGTAGGTTGGGGGTTCAAGTCCTCTAGTCGGCACCATTAGCGACTCGCTAGCTCAGATGGCAGAGCATCTGACTTTTAATCAGAGGGTCAGGGGTTCAAATCCCCTGCGAGTCACCATCTTGATGCGGGTGTGGTGAAATTGGCAGACACGCTAGACTTAGGATCTAGTGCTTCGGCGTGCAGGTTCAAGTCCTGTCACCCGCACCATTCTGAATGCAAACACCGAAGTATTCGGTGTTTTTTTTATGCCTAAAAATAAAAAATCTACCAAAATGGTAGATTACATTCCATTATAGAAGAGAATTTGATGAGGGGAAGCTCATTAGTATCTCATATATTTTGGGAAGCTATAACAGAATGATGTGTATATTATAATACTCTAGGATAGAGTAGTAAATATGTATATGGTCATGAAATCCCTTGTATTTCATGACTGATTGTTTTAACATATTATTATAATTGAAATGGGAGCTAATTTGCTGAGAGTAGACATAAGTCTTGACCGTGAAACCTGATTTGGATAATGCCAACGTAGGAATTTTATGAGCACCTTCTTTCAGCGTGCTCTTTTTTATGGAGGAAAAGAATATGAACTACATTAAGAAATTAAGAGAAGTAAAACCATTAGTACACAACATCACTAACTATGTAACAGTGAATGATGTAGCCAATGCGATTCTTGCAATTGGTGGTAGTCCTATTATGTCAGATGAGATCGCAGAAGTGGCTCAGATGACTTCTATCAGTAATGCATTAAATATTAATATTGGGACTCTTAATCAAGTGAAGATTGCTTCTATGTTTGAAGCAGGTAAGGCATCTAATGCATGTAATCATATTACTGTATTAGATCCAGTAGGTGCAGGAGCCACTGATTTACGTACTAATACATGTAAAGAACTATTAGAACAGATTCATTTTGATGCCATCAAAGGGAATATTTCAGAAATTAAGACTTTAATGGCTGGTACAGGTCATACTAAAGGTGTAGATGCATCAGTGGAAGATCAGAAGAACTCACATGATCTCATTGATGATATCAAAGCATTCGCAAAAGAATTGAATACAATTATTATTGTGACTGGTCCTGTAGATTATGTCACAGATGGTAATAAGTGCTATATGATCAATAATGGATGTAAAGAAATGAGTGCCATTACCGGTACTGGATGTATGTTATCAGGTATCTTAGGCTGTTTCTTAACAGTAGAAAATAGTGTAGATAGTGCTGCAGCAGCTGTTATGTCCATGGGTATTGCGGGTGAAATTGGTGCATCTAAATTAAAAGAAGGCGAAGGTAATGCAACACTTCGTACTTATTTAATTGATGCATTATTCAATATGACTGATGAAGAATTAGAAAAGAGTGGTAAATATGAAGTTCAATAATGATATGTTGAGACTCTATGCTGTGACTGATCGTCATTGGACAGGAGAACAGACTCTATATGAGCAGGTAAGAGATGTTTTAATGGGTGGTGCTACTTGTCTTCAGCTAAGAGAAAAAGACCTAGATGAAGCCTCTTTCTATGAAGAAGCAAAGAATATTAAAGAACTATGTCGTTTATTTGATGTACCATTTATTATTAATGATAATGTCATGCTTGCTAAGGAAATAGATGCAGATGGTGTTCATGTAGGTCAGGATGATATGGCCTGTGTGAAGGCGAGAGAAATGCTTGGACCAGATAAGATTATTGGTGTAAGTGCACATACTATAGAAGAAGCAAGAATTGCGAAAGAACAAGGTGCAGACTATTTAGGTGTAGGGGCTATTTTCCCTACATCTTCTAAAGATGATGCAGAAGTATTAGGCATCAAGCGTTTAAAAGAAATGACTGAAACAGTGGATCTTCCAATGGTAGCCATTGGTGGAATCAGTTATGATAACTGCTTATTACTTAAAGATACAGGTATTGATGGTATTGCGGTTATTAGTGCTTTATTTGGTCAGAAGAATATCAAACAGGCTACTATTGATTTAAAGAAGCGTGTGGATGCACTTTATGAAACAATGCATACATGCTTAACTATTGCCGGTAGTGACTCTAGTGGTGGTGCAGGAATACAAGCAGACTTAAAGACAATGCTTGCCAATAAAGTATTTGGTATGAGCGCTATTACAGCCCTCACAGCCCAGAATACAACGGGTGTGACAGATATTATGGATGTTACTCCAAAGTTCTTAGAAAGCCAGATTCGTGCTGTATTTGATGATATCTATCCAGAAGCTGTTAAGATTGGTATGGTGTCTTCTAAAGCACTTATTCATACTATTGTAGAAATGTTAAAACATTATGATGCGAAGCATATTGTGGTAGATCCAGTCATGGTTGCGACAAGTGGCGCAAAGCTTATTAGTGATGAAGCTATTTCTACATTAAAGGAAGAATTACTTCCTATTGCTGAAGTTATTACACCTAATATTCCAGAAACAGAAGTACTCACTGATATGGAAGTGAAAACTGTAGAAGATATGGAAATAGCAGCTAAGAAGATTTATGACACATATCATTGTGCTGTATTGGTTAAAGGTGGACATCAATTAAATGATGCTAATGACTACCTATACAATGGTGAAAAGGGTACTTGGTTTAAAGGACATAGAATAGACAACAGTAATACACATGGTACGGGATGTACTTTATCAAGTGCGATTGCATCTCATTTAGCTAAGGGCTATACACTAGAAGAATCAGTTAGACATGCTAAAACATATCTTACTGGTGCAATAGGTGCTATGTTAGATTTAGGTCAGGGAAGTGGTCCTATGGATCATGGCTACAATATCTAAAAATATTGATAAATACACAATAATTCCATAACTGCCTGATATAATCTCTTTTAAGAGGTTAAGGGCATGAAAGAATTCAAAGCGTGGTTTATACTCATATTATTTATTTTGCTGCTTCGAGTAATATATCTATTACTTGAAGGTGGGCACATCTTATGAATATCCTCTAGATATATCATCTGGAGGATTTTTTTATTTAACTTAAAAATTTACACATTAACATTCGCAAAGTTAAAATGAAATAAATTAAGTTAAAAGAACCCCCTATAGAAGAATCACACCTTCTATAGGGGGTTATATTATTTATTAAGTTTTTTCTGGTATTCTTTTAAGTCTTCTATGACGTTCTCTATTGTATCATATACCCAGCCAATCATTTCATCAGGAATATGCTGACTATAAAGTTCAGATAAATCCCTATGGAACTGGTTATGAACCTCTAATGCCTGATATCCCTTATCAGTAATACGTAGATATGTGACACGATGATCTGCAGAAGAACGTTCTCTTGTAAGAAAACCTTTATTCACAATAGTCTTCACATTAGTAGTTAATGTTCCTACAGTTACCTTTAATGTCTTTGCAACATTTGTCATAGTAGGAAACTGCTGCTTACTCACAGCCTCTATAATATGCATTTCATTCATTGATAACTCAGGAAAAGGACTATATTTAATATAATCTTCCTGTACTTTAATGGCGAGTTTGAAAACTGTATTAATAGAATCCATTAAATTATTCTTTTTCGCGTCCATAATTCCACTCCTTGACTCTATTCTACAATTTTATCACATATTTGAGAAGACTAATTATATACGACCTAATGATAATTCATTTAAGAGAATCGTATGTTTTTTCTTGTTTTCATCCTCTATCACAAGATGACAATTCTCATCTAAATATAAGAATTTCACTAAACCATACTCTTTATAGGGAATTGTCTTACCTCTTAAATAAGAATGACGATTCATGCCATCTAATAAAGATGCAAAAGGCATATGAAGCATATTCTTAAATGTATCAATAATATTTAACATCAGCTTTTCTTTATCAATAGGATGATTTATTACATCAGATAGAGAATAGTAAGAACCCTTACTAATATTTAACCCTGTCCCAATAATAATACCCTGTAAAGTATTCTCATAAATCGTCTCTACAAGAATACCTGCAATCTTCTGATTATTTACATATATATCATTTGGCCACTTAATGAATGCATTGATCTGTTTCATTCTTAGAACTGTCACAATCGCATAAGCCATAATGGCAGACACTTTTAAAGGATCCACGTTCTGTTTCATATAATAACTAAAGAGAAGCTGTTCATCCTTATCTGCCTCCCAGATATGATTAGAACGTCCTCGACCATGAGTCTGATAATGTGCACGGACAATTGTATCATCATCTAATTCCTGATAATGATCATGAATATACGTATTAGTAGAATCAATTTCTTCAAATTCTATATATTTCATTAGTCACCTATCGCAAAAGTGAGTTCAGCCTGTACAACAGTTTTACCATTGACTGTTGCTTTTGCTTCACCAATACCGATCTTACCTCTCATTCTTGTGAGTGTGCATTCTAATTCCATCACATCTCCAGGAATGACTTGTCCTTTAAACTTACATTTATTGATTCCTGCAAAGAAGACAATCTTACCTTGATGTTCTTCCTGACTTAATATCGCAATACATCCAGTCTGTGCTAAAGCTTCTACAATCAATACACCTGGCATCACATGATGCTCAGGGAAATGCCCCATAAACTGCATTTCATTTACACTGACACACTTAATGCCTTTCGCATATTCTCCTGGCTTATAATCAGTAATACGATCTACAAGCGCAAATGGATAACGATGAGGATTAATTTTCGCAATTTCATTACTATTTAGTTCCATTGTCATACTCCTTGAATATAATACTTGCATTATGTCCACCAAAACCTAATGAATTACTCATGACATAATGAAGATCTTTGTTAACACCAATATTTGGTACTACATTTAAATCACATTCTTCATCCTTTACCTGATAATTCAAAGTAGGAGGAATAAAGTTATGCTTTAAGGCCAATACTGATAGTACTGCTTCAATACCTCCTGCAGCTCCTAAACAATGTCCTGTATGACCTTTAGTAGAACTTACTGCAAGTTTGTATGCATGTTCCTTAAATACTGATTTAATCGCTTCAGTTTCACATAAATCATTTAAATGAGTAGAAGTACCATGTGCATTAATATAATCGATCACATCATAACTGATACCTGCATCATCTAATGCATTCTGCATGGCATAGGCACCACCTTCACCGTTAGGAAGTGGGGCAGTAATATGATGGGCGTCACAGCTTACACCATAACCAGTCATTTCACCATAAATATGCGCACTTCTATTTAAGGCATGTTCTAATTCTTCAAGAATAAGAATACCTGCTCCTTCACCCATAACGAAACCATTTCTTTCTTTATCAAAAGGAATAGAAGCACGGTTTGGATCAGTGGCATCACTTAAAGCCTTCATAGAAGTAAATCCACCAATACCTAAAGGAGTTACAGATGCTTCACATCCACCCGCAATCATGACATCCTGATAACCATCACGAATATTTCTAAATGCATCACCAATCGCATTTGTACCACCTGCACATGCAGTTACTGGGCAGGTACATAACCCTTGTGCATGATAAGCAATCGCAATATGACCAGCTGCTAAGTTAGAAATAGTCATAGGAATAAAGAAAGGAGATACTCTATCAAAACCTCTCTTTTCTCCTGTCTGATAGTTCTTTTCGATAGAACCTAAACCACCAATACCACTTGATACAATCACTCCAAAACGATGAGAATCAATGTTGTTGATATCAAGACCACTATCAAGCATTGCTTCGTGAGATGCAATCATCCCCATCTGAATAAAGCGGTCCATCTTCTTCGCTTCTTTCTTATCAATATACTTTGTGACATCAAAGTCTTTAACTTCACCTGCAAGAGTGACCTTCATACCTTTTGTATCAAATAAAGAAATAGGCGCAATACCGCACTTACCTTCTTCAATAGATTTCCATGTTTCTTCTACATTATGTCCAATAGGATTAATAGTTCCTATACCTGTAACTACTACTCTACGTTTTGTCATAAGCTCCTCCTTACATAGCCATTCCACCATCTACATGAATGGTCTGTCCTGTAATATACTTTGCATCATCACTTGCTAGGAATGCGATTGTCTTTGCAACATCCTCTACATGTCCAAGTGTTCCTAAAGGAATAGATGCCTTTAAACCTTCTTTTACTTCATCACTTAATACTTCTGTCATATCAGTTTCAATAAATCCAGGAGCTACTGCATTCACAGTCACACCTCTAGGACCTAATTCTCTTGCAAGAGACATTGTCATACCAATGACACCTGCTTTACTTGCTGCATAGTTAACCTGTCCGGCATTACCAATCACACCTACGACAGAAGATAAAGAAATAATATGACCAGACTTCTGTTTCATCATTAAACGGCTTGCCTGCTTCATACATAAATAAGTTCCCTTAAGATTTGTATTAATAACGGCATCAAAGTTTTCAGTTTTCATTCTTAAAATTAACTGATCTCTTGTAATACCTGCATTATTCACAAGAATATCAAGATGTCCAAAGTACTTCTTGATACTCTTGAAGATGTTTTCTACATCCTCTTCATGAGAAATATCACCTTCAACACATAATACATCTCTACCAAGATCTTTAAGTTCTTTTACTAATTCTTCAGCTAATACTTTATTCTTTTCACTTGCACGATAATTTAATGCAATATCTGCACCCTGCATGGCAAGTTCCATCACTGTCGCACGTCCAATACCTTTTAACCCCCCAGTGACAAGGGCAACCTTATTACTTAGTTTCATTTAATGCCTCCACACACTTCTGCAAAGAAGCCATATCTTCTACCTGATATGTCTTGATTTTTCTATCAATCTTACGGACAAAACCACTTAATACCTTACCAGGTCCAATCTCTATAATTGTATCCACACCATTATTAAGCATAGTACGAATACTATCTTCAAAATATACAGGACTCATGACCTGTTTCTCTAACATCTCCTGTACACTGCAATCTTCTAATTCCTTACCAGTACAATTGAAAATCACTGGGACATTCATTTCATGGAATGTAACATCTTTAAATACTTCATGAAGTCTTGTACTTGCATCCTTTAATAATTTTGTATGGAAAGGACCACTTGTATTTAAAGGTACAGCTCTTCTTGCACCATGATCCAATGCCTTCTGACCAGCTTCTTCTACTGCTTTCTTTTCTCCTGCAATAACTAACTGTCCAGGACAGTTATAGTTCGCAATAGAAACATATCCATCACAGCCAACACATATATCAAGTAATGGTTCACGTTCAAGTCCAAGAATAGCCATCATGGCACTCTCAACACCTTCAGCTGCTTTTTCCATTGCGAGACCTCTTTCTCTTACAACCTGGATTGCTGTTTCAGGATCAAATACACCTGCTGCACTTAAAGCACTGTATTCACCTAAAGATAAACCACATACATAATCAGGTGTAATACCATTCTTCTTTAAAAGAAGAGTCGCCATATTCGCAACTGCTACCATCGCAGGCTGAGTAAAACGTGTAGTACTAATAGTCTTTTCATCACTATTAAACATGATATCCTTTAAATCAAAATCTAACTTTACATTATCTAATAAGTTCTTACAGTCTTCATCATTTTCATAAAAAGACTGTCCCATACCTACATATTGTGTTCCTTGTCCTGCATAGATAAAACCGAGTTTCATACAATACCCTCCATTAATTCATCAATCAGATCACTTACATGTACAAGTTTGTCAATGCGATATCCGTTTGTGCCAGTAAATACAAGACCATTCTCACAATCACCATTTACCGCATTAATTAAAGCTTGAGTAATACAATAAGGAATAGACTTCATATCACAGCTCGCAATACATCTAAAACATCTCTTGATAGGATGTGTCTTTTCCATAAAAGGTGTCATAAAAGCACGTCCTGGCATACCAACAGGAGACTGTACAATCTTGATATCTTCCTTCTTACCATTAATAAAATAATTCTTATACTCCATTGAAGCATCACATTCATAAGTACCAATAAAACGTGTACCCATCTGAACACCATCCGCACCAGCTTCTAACATCTCTTTAATATCTTCATTAGTATAGATGCCACCAGCTACAAAGACTGGAATAGAATGATTAAATAGCTCTTCAAAGCCTTTCACAACTTCTTTAACATCCTTCAAGATATCCTTTAAAGAAGCACATGTATTCTCTAATAATTCTTCTTTCTTAAATCCAAGATGACCACCTGCTTTATATCCTTCAATCACAATAAAGTCAGCTGTACGATCATATTGACGTTTCCACTTGTTTAATATCAAACGTGCTGCCTTACCAGAAGATACAATAGGCGCAATCGCTGTCTTTTCATCCACATATTCAGGAAGTTTTAAAGGAAGACCAGCCCCAGAAATGATCGCATCTACACCACTTTTAACAGCTTGTCTGACATGCTGTTCATAATCACTTAAGGCTACCATGACATTGACTGCTACCATGCCGTTATTATTTGAAATCTCTTTAGCACGTTTGATTTCTTCATCAATCGCTTCTAGATTCGCTTTCTTTGTATCTTTAAGAAAAGAAGGCTTTTTAAAACCAATCTGAGCTGTAGAAATAACACCCATTGCGCCTTTCTTAGCTACATTTCCAGCTAAAGAACTTAAGGAAACACCAACACCCATTCCTCCCTGAATTAAAGGGAGAGATAAAGAATGTGATCCTATTTTCATAGATGAACCTCCATCACACGCTTCTTTTCTTCTTCATATTCTTTAAATAAACCTTCAATGATGTCTTTAAGACTTCTTTCTTCATGCACCATACCAGCTACCTGACCACTCATTAAAGAACCGGTTTCTACATCACCTTCAAATACAGCGCGTTTTAAAGAACCTAATGTATACTTCTCTAGTTCCATCATTTCGGCTCCTTCTTTTTCTTTCTTAATATAAGTACGTGCCATCTTGTTCTTTAAGATACGTACAGGAGTTCCAGCAATACGTCCAGTTACTGTTGTATCAGTATCTTTTGCCTTAATAATCGCATTCTTATAGTTCTGGTGAATAGGACATTCTGTACTTGCAAGAAGAATAGTACCAACCTGTACACCATCAGCACCAAGTGCAACTGCTGCAAGAAGTTGTTTACCACTCGCAATCCCACCTGCAACAATCACAGGAATATTCACTGCAGCCTTGACCTGTGGTGCTAAAGCCATAGTAGTCAATTCTCCCACATGACCACCAGATTCAGTTCCTTCCGCAATAACGGCATCCACACCTGCTTTTTCCATACGTCTCGCAAGGGCAACACTAGGGACTACAGGCATCACAATAATACCTGCTTCCTTCCATTTCTTAATATAAATACCTGGATTACCAGCACCTGTTGTGACAACAGGTACTTTTTCTTCCACTACAATATCAGCCATTTCTCCTGCTTGAGGATGTAATAACATCAAATTAACACCAAAAGGCTTATCAGTAAGTTTCTTTGCTTCACGGATATTTTCTCTTAACATTTCAGGAGACATACCACCACCTGCAATAAGTCCTAAACCACCTGCATTAGATACAGCTGCCGCAAAAGCACCTGTCGCAATATTAGCCATACCACCCTGAATAAGAGGGTATTTAATCTTTAATGTTTCATTTAACCACATAGTCTTCTCCTTACCACTCTATCAGATTGGCACCATAAGTTAGTCCTGCACCAAAACCAACACAGAGTATCTTCATACCTCTTTTTAATAACTTCTTTTCATTCATCTCTCCAAGTACAAGAGGAATACTTGCAGCAGATGTATTACCATATTCATCGACATTCAGATAAAACTTATCCGATGTTATTTTCATTTTCTTATAGACATGACGAATAATTCTTTCATTTGCCTGATGCACCACAAAGTAATCAATATCATCTTTAGTAAGTGATGCCTTCTCTAATACTTTCTCTATACACATAGGAAGAACTCTTGTCGCAAACTTAAATACTTCTTTACCTTCCATATGTAAATAATCACTCTTTAAACCATAAAGCACTTCTTCATTGCCTTCTGATCCTTGATAATCACAAAATAACTTATTTTCTTTCTCTATGACAACAGCACCAGCGCCATCACCAAACAAGATGCATGTTGTACGATCTTTCCAATCAATGAGATTTGAAAGCTGTTCAGCACCAATAATTAAGGCATAACGCTTATCACTTGTATAAAGTAATGAACGTGCCACTGATAATGCATAGACAAACCCACTACATGCCCCGTTTAAATCGAACGCAAATACATCATTATTTAAACCTAAACGTTCCTGTAAGAGACAGGCAATAGAAGGGGTATTATAGGGAGAAGACATTGTTGCCACAATAATGATTCCAATATCTTCTTTATTGATGTTGTTTAATGCCTTTAAAGATGCCTTATAAGCCATATCTATAAGTGTTTCATCTTTACATATATGACGTTTCTTGATACCAGTACGGGGATAAATCCATTCATCACTCGTATCAACTATCTTTGATAGATCATCATTAGTCAGTACATTTTCAGGTACATAATATCCTGTATCGATGATAGAAATACCCTTATCCATTCTTCCATTCTCCAATCTTACGATATCTGTTATATCTCTTGCGTATTAAAGTATTTACATCCATTGGGACTAGAATATCTAACTGTTCTCTAATCACCTTACGTATATTTCTATATACAGCGACAGGATTTGTAGTCATACCACCTAGAGGTTCCTTGATGATTTCATCAATAATCCCATAATGATATAAATCTTCAGCTGTCATCTTCATGACTTCACATGCTTCCTCAATACGTTCTCCTTTCACATCTTTCCAAAGAATAGATGCAAAACCTTCAGGAGATAAAACAGAATAAACCGCATTCTCTAACATAGCTAAGTGATCACCGATACTTAGGGCTAAAGCACCACCACTTCCCCCTTCACCAGTAATAATCACAATAATAGGAACCTTTAAATCACTCATCATCATCAGACTCTGACCAATCGCTTCACCAATACCATTCTCTTCAGAACTAATACCAGGATAAGCACCCGGAGTATCAATAAAAGTAATAATAGGACGATGGAACTTCTCTGCCTGTTTCATTAAACGCATCCCTTTGCGATACCCTTCAGGACTTGCCATACCAAACTGACACTTTAAATTTTCATCAATACTTCTTCCTTTTTGATGTCCAATAATTGTGACGGGCATGTTATTAAACATCCCAATACCACCGACAATTGCCTGATCATCCTTGAAATAACGATCACCACGCATTTCTACAAACTCATCAAACACATGATCAATAAACTCATGTATATGAGAACGTTCAGGCTTTCTCGCAAGATAAACACGATCATATGCACAAAGATGTGAATATGTCTCTTTCTTATAATCATTGATTGTTTCTTCAATCTTACTGGAATCTATTTCTCTATCATTCTTAATGACTGCAAGCTTCTTTTCTAGCTCCGCAATCTTTTCTTCCTTTTCCTTTAAAGACATATAAACCTCCTTATGCATGCATACGTAATAATAAAGCCAATGTGTCACGCATCTTCTCACGTTCCACAATCATATCTACAAAGCCATGATCTTCTAAGAATTCAGCACGCTGGAATCCATCAGGTAGCTTTGTCTTCATAGTACTTTCAATAACTCTAGGTCCTGCAAAACCAACTAAAGCTTCTGGTTCTGCAATATTAATATCACCAAGCATTGCGAATGATGCAGTGACACCTCCTGTTGTAGGGTGTGTTAAATAAGAAATATAAAGAAGTCCAGCATCTAAATGACGTTTTAATGCAGCACATGTTTTACCCATCTGCATTAAAGAGAAGATGCCTTCCTGCATTCTTGCACCACCACTTGATGTGAAAATAATCAAAGGTAATTTCTTTCTTGTTGCCATTTCAATTGCACGTGTAATCTTTTCACCAGCCACACTACCCATAGAAGCCATCATAAAACGATGATCCATCACAACGACAATTGTACGCATATGATCAATACGACCACCTGCCACTACAACCCCATCATGTAATCCTGTCTTATATTCATACTTCTCAAGTTTTTCTTCATAACCAGGGAATTCTAATGGATTTCCTGATTTCATAGAAGTGTAGTATTCCTTATATTTACCATGATCAAACAACGCATCTAAACGTGCATAAGCATCAATAAAGAGGTGATGACCACATTGTGGACATACCTGTAAATGATTCTTTAAATCAAGTGTACGAATTGTACTATTACAGTTAGGACATGCCTGATATAACCCATCAGGCACTTCCTGCTTCTTGACTTTGTTGTCTTTATTTAAATAACGACGAAAGTCCTGTAATTGTTGTTTTCTTTTCTTCCAGATACTATCCATTTTCACTCACCATCTCATCTAAATGTGTTTCAATAAAGCTTGTATTAAAATGTCCTTTAATATAATCGGGCTGATGTAGGATATAGAACTGTAATGTCTGGTTAGTCGTAATACCTTCAATCACAAGTTCACTTAAAGCGCGTCTCATACGCTTGATTGCTTCTAGTCGAGTAGGGGCATGGACAATCACTTTTGCGACCATTGAATCATATTGAGTAGGGAGTGTATAACCTGTATATAACATCGTATCCACTCGAACACCTGGTCCTCCAGGTAAATGCATGAAGTTTACTTGACCAGGACATGGTCTAAAGTTATGGAAGGGATCTTCCGCATTAATACGACATTCAATAGAATGACCCTGTAAAGTAATATCTTCCTGTTTAAAGCTTAAAGGTAAACCTGATGCAATACGAATCTGCTGCTTAATGAGATCAATACCAGTGACCATTTCAGTAATAGGATGTTCTACCTGAATACGCGTATTCATCTCAATAAAGTAATAGTTGTTGTGTTCATCTAAAACAAACTCAACAGTTCCAGCATTGGTATAACCAGCACCCTGTGCAGCTTTGACTGCAGATTCACCCATTTTCAAACGTAGAGATGCATCAAGCACCTTGCATGGTGCTTCTTCTATCATTTTCTGATTACGTCTTTGAATAGAACAGTCTCTCTCACCTAAATGAATCACATTGCCATGCTCATCCGCTAAAATCTGGAACTCAATATGCTTAGGATTCAATACAAGTTTCTCTACATACATATCATCATCCCCAAAGCATGCTTTGGCTTCTGCCTTGGCAGTCATAAAGGCATTCTCTAGTTCATCTTCACTAAAGGCTTTACGCATACCACGTCCTCCACCACCAGCACTCGCTTTAATAAGCACAGGATAACCAATCTCATTCACTACTTCTTTTAATTCTTCATATGTATTGACTGAACCATTAGATCCTGGAACGACAGGAACACCTGCTTCAATCATCATTTCTCTTGCCTTAGACTTATTACCTAATGCATCAATAACATCACCCTTAGGACCAATAAACTTAAGTCCACAAGTTTCTACAAGTCTTGCAAAATCACTATTTTCAGATAAAAAACCAAAACCTGGATGAATCGCCTGACATCCTGTCTCAACAGCTGCAGTAATAATCGCTTCCTTATTTAAATAACTATCAGCACTCTTAGGACCACCGACACATACTGCTTCATCCGCTAACTGTACATGTAATGCATTCTGATCAGCCGTAGAATAAATGGCTACCGTTAAAATATCCATCTCTTTACATGCACGAATAATACGAACAGCGATTTCTCCACGATTCGCAATTAAAATCTTCTTAAACATACTATTCCTCGATGATCATTAAAGTCTGATCAAAGCTGACTAAATCTTCATCCTTCACTAATAGAGAACGGACAGTACCATCTACAGGTGCTTTAATTTCATTCATGACCTTCATGGCTTCAATAATACATAATGTCTGTCCCTTAGTGACTTTTGACCCTTCCTTGACAAAAGGCTGATCATCTGGGGAAGGAGAAGAATAATAAACTCCTACAAGAGGGGCCTTTACTTCTGTACCACTAATAACTGGTTTTTCTTCCTTTACTTCTTGTACAACAACAGGCGCACTTTCACTAGATACAGTGACAGGTGCAGTTACCTGCACCTGTTGACTCTTTTCAAGTTCAAGTTTCACGCCTTCCATTTCAATTTTCATCTTATCGATATCAGCTTGTTCAAAAGCTTCCATCAACTCTCTGACTAAATCCATAGAAAACCTTCTTTCTTTGAAATTCAAACTATTTATTTAAAAAATTAAGCATTTGCTTCTAAGTAATCAACAATGTCCTTTACAGTAGCCATCTTGTTGGCTTCTTCATCAGGAATTTGTACATCGAATTCATCTTCTACAGCCATAATTAATTCAACGGCATCTAATGAATCTGCATCAAGATCATCCTTTAAAGATGCTTCTAATGTTACCTGTTCTTCATCACAGCTAAGTGAATCTACAATAATATCTTTTACCTTATCAAATGTTGTCATGTTTATATCCTCCTTATGACAATACTGTCTTTTTTAATACAATCTTTTCTAATTTAAATGCGATCATGCAGCTGACTGCAATCTTTAGTGCATCACCAAGTAAGAATGGTAATACACAAGTCATTAATGTACTTAGAAGTGATGCTTTCATTGTATACATGAAGTAAATACTTCCAAGTCCATAAGTAATAGCCGTTCCAATAATCATGGCAAGAATATGTCCTTTAACTGAACGGTCATGAGTAATAATAGTACTCATCACTAATGCCATAATAGGAAAACTGAATAAGAAGCCTCCTGTTGGACCTATAAGAGCACCCATACCACTATTGAAATTACTAAATACTGGAAGACCAATAGCTCCCATAATCAAATAACAAAGCACTGTATAGAATGCGTGATTTGGTGTCAATAGACACGCAATGAGATAGATGGCCAGGGTTTGCAATGTGATAGGAACAGCTGTAGGCAATGCCACAGAAATCTGTGATAAACAGATGAGAACCCCTAACATCAATGCATCTCTGACTAGATTTGAAACATTAGATTTCATATCATTCTCCTTTTCACTACTTGGAATATCAAACTATTCCTTGACTTGCATTATAGACCTTTGATTTTAAAAATCAAATAAATTAGCAATAAATATGACAAAAAAGCCATAATTGTACAACAAACATACTAGTTTGAAATTAAAACTAATAGAATAAGCACTTACATTTAAATCAAATATGTTGATAAATGGCATAAAAAAGAGAATAATAGAGATAAGAAAGTGAGGGATATATATGAAAAAGATCACAATGTTTTATTTAGAAGAATGTCCATTTTGTCAGAAGGCAAAAAAAGCGATGGATGAACTTATGACAGAAAATAAAGCATATCAGTCATTGGATATAGAAAAAATTGAAGAAAGTGAAAATGTCGCTTTAGCTGAAAATTATGATTATTATGCAGTTCCTTCTTTATTTATTGGAAAAGAGAAGTGCTTTGAATGTACAATCCAGGATGATTTTGATTCAATCAAGGCAAACTTCAAACGTGTATTTGATGAGGCTTTAAAATAATGGGGCATTTCTATTTTACACGCCATGGTCAGACTATCTGGAATGTAGAAAATAAGATCTGTGGGGCAACGGACATTGCCTTAACAGATCTAGGACATAAGCAGGCTATAGAACTTGGACATTATATTAAGGAACATCATATCCATATAGATCAAATTCTTTATTCACCATTAAGCCGTGCAAAGGATACGGCCTTACATATATCTGAAGTAACAGGTATACCAGCAAGAGAAGAATTAAGACTTAAGGAACAGAACTTTGGGAAATATGAATCTACACCTAGAGATGGAGAAGAATTCAAGCAGGCAAAGACATGTTTTGTGAACTCTTTTGAAGGAGGAGAAACAATGTTGCATCTTGCTCATCGTATCTATAGTTTATTAGATGATGTGAAGAAGGATGATGAACATGTTTATCTTTTAGTTGCCCATAATGGTATTTCGCGTATTATTGAATCTTATTTCCATGATATGACCAATGATGAATTTTCTGCCTTTGGTATAAAAAACTGCAAATTAAAGAAGTATGAGTATTAAGAAGTACAACAAGTACTTCTTTTTATTGTTGAATATGTGACCGATTTCATTATAATAAGATAGAGATGGAGGAATAATAGAATGAGACCAAAAATACACTTTACAGCACCTAGAAACTGGATCAATGATCCTAATGGGCTAACTTATTTTAATGGAGAATATCATATCTTCTACCAGCATTTCCCATATGATACATCATGGGGCACAATGCATTGGGGACATGCAGTCACTAAAGATTTTCAGACATTTAAGCATCTCCCAATCGCTTTATATCCTTCTAAGGATTATGACAGAAACGGAATCTTCTCAGGTTCCGCATTAAACTACAATGGCAAGATGTACCTTTATTACACAGCCATCAAGTATCGTATTGAAAACCCTGAATATATCCATAAGCCACTTATTAAGGATGACTTAATTGCATCACAGGCATTACTTATTAGTGATGATGGATATCACTTCAATAATAAAGACGCAAAATATAAGGTTGTTGATGTGATTACTGATCCTTCTTTAGGACATGATCAGCATACAAGAGATCCTAAAGTCTGGTTAGGTAAGAATGGACATGTTTATATGATCCTAGGAAGTAAGGTTCCAAATGGGGATGATTTTGATGGAGAAGTATTATTCTATGAAAGTGAAGATGGAATGACATTTGCTTATAAGAATAGATTCGTCGATTCTTCAATTGGAAACATGTGGGAATGTCCAGATCTATTTGAATTAGATGGACAGTACTTCTTAGTTTTCTCACCTGAAAACTTAGATGGTTATCCACGTCCTAATAGTAATGCAGCTATTATGCCAGTTAACTTTGATGAAGAAACATGTACAATGTCTAAGGCAGGAGACCTTATGTTTATTGACTATGGCTTTGATTTCTATGCCCCTCAGACATTCTTAGATGAAAACAATAAACGTACTATTTTAGGATGGATGAGAATGAAGGAAGTCTTAGAAGGTGAAGAATGGATTGGTTTATTCACAATGCCACGTCATCTTTCTTATAAAGACAGACATGTTTATCAGGATGTACATCCATTAATTAAGAATACATTTGTGCATACAACAGATACTATTGATTTTGATGAACCTTTCTTAATGAAAACTACTCTTGAAGACAATGAAACAATCACATTGGGTGGTGTTAAGATTTCTTATGTTGATGATCAGCTAGTCGTAGATCGTACAGCTGTCTCTGTGAATAATGATGAACTATACAATATTCATAAAACACCTGTATTAAATGGTCAGTGTGATTTAGAAATCTATTATGATGAAGGTATCATCGAAATCTTTGTGAATAATGGTTATTATGTAGTGAGTCAGATTATTTATCATCTACAGGAAGAAGACACACATATCTCAGACTGTACAATCTATACAAGATAAATCATTTGCATATTTCTCTTAAATTGTATATAGTTAGTATGTACTAACTAGGAGGTATACATATGATGAGAGATATACTTGTGACTTTGTGTTCACTTGGATTTGTATGTATCAGTCAAAAAGTGAAGACACAATTAAAATATTATGCATATAGAAATCAGAAGGGACATTAATCTCTTCTGTTTTTTTGATAGAATAGATACAAGGGAGGACTATATGATGAGGAAAGTATTATTTTTTGATATCGATGGTACATTGGCTATTCATGGACATATTCCAGAATCTAATAAGAAAGCGTTAGAAGCATTAAAAGAAAAGGGTTATGATACATTTATCTGCACAGGACGTGCACCTTATTATGCAGAGAATCTTTTTGGAAAACTGGTTTCAGGTATTATTTCATGTAATGGTCGTTATATCAGTTATAAGAGTGAAAAACTTCATGGTGTGCCTTTTACACCTGTTGAAGTAGAAGAACTAAAAAAGAAACTAGATAATCTAGGATGTGGAGGACTGTTTGTCTCTGATACATTCTCTAGCCCTTATCATCTAGAAGGAGATGTACTCACACATGTAAAGAAAGAATATGGTGAAGAACATATTAAAGACGAAGAAGGTACTTACTATACATGTGATTTCTTCTATGATACGTTAGAAAAGAGAGATACGATGATAGAAGCCTTTAAAGGAGAATGTGTGATTAATGATCATGGTGGTACTGGTTCATGTGATACTTCTACTCTTGTCTTTGATAAAGGACATGCAATCAAGTATATTATTGATCATTTCTCACTCACTAAAGAGGATGCCTATGCATTTGGTGATGGCTATAATGATCAAGCCATGTTTAGAGAAGCAGGACAACGCATAGCAATGGGAAATGGTGTAGATGTCTTAAAAGAAAAAGCAACTTATATCACTGATACAGTGGATAATGAAGGAATCTATAAAGCTTTGAAACATTATGAGTTACTTTAATCTTGAAATATGGCATAATAATCCGAGGGAGGATCACTATGAAACAAAAAACTGATTTTCAAACATTTATATCTTACTTTAAACCACATCGTCGTCTATTCTTTTTGGACCTTGCATGTGCGTTAATGATTTCTTTAATTGATCTCGCTTTTCCATTTGTCTCTAGATGGTGTATGTATACATTACTACCAAATAGTATTTATAAGACATTCTGGATGGTTATGATTATTTTCTTATTGGCTTATTTAGTGCGTTCATTCTTTACTTATATAATTTGTTATTATGGACATACATTTGGAATTCTTGTAGAAGCAGATATGCGTAAAGACTTATTTGAACATATGCAGTCATTAAGTTATGGTTATTTTGATAATAATCGTATTGGACAGTTAATGAGCCGTTTAACGACTGATTTATTTGATATCACAGAACTTGCACATCATGGACCAGAAGATTTATTTATCTCTACTGTGACTATTATTGGTTCTATTATTATCATGTTCACAATTGAATGGCGTTTAGCTTTAGTTATTGCGATTATGATACCTGTTTTCTTACTT